>JAYTHL010000023.1:0-2104 GCA_043732605.1 Rhizobacter sp.
GGCTGGTGCCGTGTCCGGCCATCGTCGATGTCATCGATTCCCAGTCTGGTTCGCTCGGAAAGTCTGGCCCAGCAAGGCTACGACACCATCCGGCGCGCCATCCGCGACGGCAAGATTCCGCGCGGCCAGCTGTTCTCCGAAAGCTCGCTCGCTGAATCGCTCGGCGTGTCGCGCACGCCGGTGCGCGAGGCGCTGCTGAACCTGTTCCGCGACGGCGTCGTCGAGATCGTGCCGAAGCGCGGCTACCGGCTCGTCGAGCTCGACGAGGCCGCGATCAGCGAGATCCGCCTGCTGCGCGCGGCGCTCGAGCAGCTCGTCGTCGGGCGCCTGTGCGAGACCGCCACGCCGGCGCACATCCGCGAGCTGCGCGCGATCCTCAAGGGCAAGGGGCGCAGCCAGGAAGACATGTACAGCATCGACGAGGCCTTCCACATCCGCATGGCCGAGATGGCCGGGCTGCTGCAGATCCGGCGCGAGCTGCTGAGCGTGCGAGGCAAGATGTACCTGATCGCGAGCGGCACGCAGGTGGCCTCGATGCGCAACGACAAGGTCGTGCGCGAGCACACCGAGCTCGTCGATGCACTCGAGCGGCATGACTGCGAAGCGGCCCGGCGTCTCATCACGGAGCATGTGGAGCGCTCGATCGATGCGTTCGCGATGGCTCGGGTCCAGCTGTCGGAGCAGCCGCGGTTGAACCGGCTCTCGTGAGCTCCGCGTCGGAGATGCAGCGGTAGTAGCGGTCGTTGGCCCAGCCGCTGGCGCGGGCGAAGTACATCAGCGCCATCGGGTGCGCGCCGGCCAGCCAGAGCGCGGCGACGTCTTGCTCTTGGACGGCAGCACGCGTGTCGGCATCGAGCATCGATGCCGACAGCACGGCCGCGGGGTCGGCCGCGAACGCGTCCCGGCGATGACCTCGGGTGATGTCGATCAGGAACTGCGTCAGGGTCGCTGCGCTCATGCCGCATCCCAGAGAAGCTGGTGCACGCCGCTGTCCCAGCCCGGCGCATACGTGATGTCGGTGACGACTCTTGGCCGGGCCGGATGCATCGCCGCGGCGACCGCGATCCAGTTGCGGATCTCGTGCGTGCCGTTGCCGGATGCGTCGAGCGCTGCGTCGGAATAGGCGCAGGCTCGGTCGAGATCGCCGGCGGCGAGCGCACCGAGGAATGCGGCGTCGAAGCCGGGATCGTTGCGTTCCATGCCCGGCGCGCCGACGGTGTGCGAAATCCCGCCGGTGGCAAGCAACGCGACGCGGCGGCCGAGCGTCGACGTCGCGAGTGCAGCGGCGACAGCAGTGCCCAGCGCACGGCAGCGCGCAAGCGTCGGCAACGGCGCGAAGATGCTGTTGACGATGATCGGCACGATCCTGACGTCGTCGCCGATCCCGAGCTGCGCCAGGGGCAGCGTGGTGCCGTGGTCGAGGCGCAGCTCGCTGGAGTGGGCGGGATCGAAGCCGGCGTCGTAGAGCGCGCGCACGAGCGCATCGGCCAGCTCCGGATCGCCGCGTCGCGTCACCGGCGCGAGCTTGAACTGCGGCTCCGGGAACGCGGCGTGGCTCTCGCCCACGCCGATGGTGAAGGCCGGCGCGAGGCGCGGCTGCAGGTTGACGATGTGCTCGCTCGTGAACACGACGATCGTCTCGATGCCGGCGTCGGCGAACGCCCGGCCGAGCTGCGCGAAGCCGGCTGTCGTCGCCGCGCGATGCTCGCTCGACGCGCGCTCCGGCCAGCCGGTCATGTAGGGGAAATGGACGGTCGCGGCGGCGAGCATGACGTCAACCGTTAGAAGAAGACGCTCAGGCCTTGCTCGCCGAGCGCCTGCCGGTCGAGCACGACGCGGCGCTTGCGCAGCCTGAATCCGCCATCGACAAGCACCAACTCGTCGGTCCGCTCGCCGCTGAACTGCTGCTCCATGTTCCACCGGTACTGCAGCAGCAGCAGGTTGCTGCGCGCGATCACGATGTCGCCGTCGCGATGCGCGTCGACGACCTGCACGAAGTAGCGCAGCCGCGACGGCGGTTGCTCCACCCACGACTGCTTGCTCTCGAGCTTGGCGACGCGCGCCTTCAGCAGCGCGAGGTCCTCGTCGTAGTAGCCGAGCTCGT
>JAYTHL010000024.1:0-7237 GCA_043732605.1 Rhizobacter sp.
TAGACGACCTGGCCCGGCGCGAACGCGTGGCTGAGCGCAGCGAAGGGTGTCGTGAACGATTGGCTGAACGACGTCGGCAGATCGGTGCCCGAGGTCGGCGACGTGCTGCGCGCGAGCTGCGTGTGGCGCGCGCCGAGCCATGCCGTCGTGCCCTGGCCGAAGGCGATGGCGTCGTGCAGCGAGAGCTCGTTCGAGCGCTCGTTGCGGTTGGTTTCCGGCGCGATCGGCGTCGGCGCGGCCGGCACGATGGCAAGACCGTTGACGTTGCCCTGGATCGGGACGCCGTCGGCATCGAGGATGGGATTGAACGCCTGTCCTTGGAAGCGCTGACGCACGACGGTCCGTTGCACGCCCAGACTGAGTTCGTGCGCAAGCGGGCCGGTCGTCGCGTGGCCGTGAAGCGAGACGTCGAGTGTGCTGCTATTGCGTCGCTCGTTTTCGCTGCGAAAGTCGTAGAAATCGAAGTTGCCGTTCGGGCAATAGCGATCCGCGTAGTACGTGCCGTTCGGATCGGTGCAGCCGAACGCAAACGCGATCCGGTCGTCGGTGCGCAGCCGCTGCACGAGGCCGTGCACGACCACGCGCCACGATTCGCCGAGCTGCTGCGTGACGCGCAGCGACGCGGTCGTCGCGTCGAACACCACCGGCAGCGACCACGGCTGGTTGTTGAGATTGAGCTTCGGGTCCGGCACCGTCGGCACGTTGTCGCCGAGCAGGCTGAAGCCCGGCACGCTCGGCTGCGAGCGGTGGCTCGTCTCGAGCTCGGCCTCGACGAGCGTGCGTGTCGACACGCGCCAGTCGCCCGCGAGCGCGAGCACGTTGCGATCGCCGCGCGCGTTGCGCACGATCGGGTCGATGCGCTCTGCACCGGCGTTGAGGCGCACGCCGAACGCGTCGCCCGCGCCGAAGCGCTGGCTGAGGTCGACCGAGCCCGCCACGCTGCCGCGCTGGCGCCACTCGACGAAGGCCGAGCGCAGCGGCGCGTCGAGCGGGCGCTTGACGACGAGGTCGACGATGCCGCCCGGCGCGCTCGTGCCGGCCTGGATGCCACTCGTGCCTTTGAGGATGTCGACGCGCGCCTTGTTCTCGAGCGGGATCGAGGTCTCGGCGTTGATCGGCAGGCCGTCGCGGCGGAAGTTGAAGCGGTTGTCGACGACGAAGCCGCGGATGGTGAAGTAGTCGACGTAGCCCTCGGCGTCGTAGGCCGTGGTCACCGACGGGTCGAAGTGCGTCAGGTCCGAGAGGCGCCGCGCGCCGGCGTCGCGGATCTGGGCGGCGTCGACGCTCGTCGCGGCGAGGGGCGCCTTGTCGAGCGGCACGTCGCCCCAACCGGCGACGCTCGCCGGCACGGGAGACTTGCCGGTGATGGTCACGGGGGCGAGAGTGCTCTGCGAGAGCGCCGCGGTCGGCAGTGCCGAAGATGCAGCGAGCGCGAGTGCGAGCGCCATGCGGCGCGCATTGAAAGTGTGATCAGCCATCGTCTTTCCGATGGCAAGGCTCTGGGCCGGAGAGACACCGGCGATCGCCGGTTCGGCTTGCTTCCCTGCGCGAGGATTACCTCAGTCAGGTTCAAAGGGTCTTTTCTCAGTCGAGACACGGATTGCTCCGCGCCTCAACACCCCTAGCGAATGCACCGCGGCCGAAGCCGCAGCGCGAACCGAAGTTTAGGGCAATCCTTGCGCGACCCCGAGCAGCTTGTGCAGCTTCGCGCTCGTCGTCGTGTATTGCAGCGGCTGCGCGCGCTCGGGATGGACGAGCTCGCCGATCGCGAACGCGGCGAGCGTCGCTTCGTGGAAGCCGCAGACGATGAGCTTCTGCTTGCCCGGATAGGTGTTGACGTCGCCGACCGCGAAGATCCCCGGCGTCGACGTCTCGAAGCTCGCCGTGTTGACGACGACCTGCTTCTTCTCGAGCGCCAAGCCCCAGTCGGCGATCGGCCCGAGCTTGGGGCTCCAGCCGAGCAGGACGAAGAGCACGTCGAGCGGCAGCTCGTGCGACTCGCCGTCGCTGCCGAGCACGACGAGGGCGGCGAGCCTGCCGTCGCGCTCGACGACGCTCTCGGGCTGGCCGGCGACGAACTCGACGCGGCCCGCTGCGCGCAGGCCGTTGAGCTTCGCGCGCGTCGCTTCGTCGGCATCGAAGTCGTCGCGACGATGGACGAGCATGACGCTCGCCGCAGTCGACGCACCTTCCTCGCCCGCGGCGATCGCAGCGGCCACCGCCGCTGCCGTGCCGCCGACGATGACCACGCGCTTGCCGGCGTGCTCGTGCAGCGTCGCGTCGTGCTCGAAGAGTTGCGTGCCGCGGTGGCGGTCGAGCCCGTCGACCTTGAGCCGGCGCGGCATGAACGAGCCGACGCCGCCGGCGACGACGATCGCCTTGGCGACGAAGCGCGTGCCGATCGAGGTCGCGACGTCGAATCGGCCGTCGTCGCGGCGCGCGATCTGCGTCACCTGCTGGTCGAGATGGAAGCCCGCGCCGAACGGCTCGATCTGCTTGAGCAGGCGCTCGGCCAGCTCGCGGCCGGTGCCGTAGGGCAGGGCGGGGATGTCGTAGATCGGCTTGTCGGCGTAGAGCTCGACGCACTGGCCACCGGCGAACGGCAGCGAGTCGACGACATGCGCGCGCACTTCCTGCAGGCCGAGCTCGAACACCTGGAACAGGCCGACAGGACCGGCTCCGACGATCAGCGCATCGGTCTCGATCGGTCCGGCGTCGACGAGCGCACGCGTGGCCATTGCGGCCTCGCAGTCAGCGGACGAGCTCGCCGAGCTTGCCGGTCTTGTCTTTCCAGTCGTCGGCGTCGGCGAGGCCGGGCTTCCTGCGCGTGATCGCCGGCCAGCCCTTCGCGAGCTCGGCGTTGAGCTTGATCATGTGCTGCTGGTTGCCGGGCACGTCTTCCTCGGGAACGATGGCGTTGACCGGGCACTCGGGAATGCACACGGCGCAGTCGATGCACTCGTCGGGATCGATCGTCAGGAAGTTCGGGCCTTCACGGAAGCAGTCGACCGGGCAGACGTCGACGCAGTCGGTGTACTTGCAGCGGATACACGATTCGAGGACGACGTGGGTCATGGCGCGGGGCAGGAGTGCAGGCGGCCCGGAGGGCGGCGCCCGAAAGGGGCAGGCGAAGAAGTTTAAGGGGTCGACGCGGAAATGCCGGGGCGCCCGGCCGACGCGGCCGAAGGGTCGGCGTCGGTGGCTCGGAGCGCCTCGGCCGTGCTGCCGGCGACGGCCGTCGCGCCGATGCCGACCGTGACGATCGTCGGCCGGCCGGAGTGCAGCACGGTCGCGTCGCCGAGGGTCGCGATGCTGTGCTCGGTCGCGATCTCGTCGGGCCAGCCGGCACGCGAGACGACGAGCGCCGGCGTCGCGTCCGGCCAGCCGCCCTCGGCGAGCCGCCGCGACAGCGCCGCGAGCTGCTTGCCGGCCATGTAGAACGATTCGGTGTCGGCGTGGCGACCGGCGCCGAGGCCAACGTCGCTCGTCATCGCGGTCGTCAGCGCGACGCTGCGGCCGGTGCCGCGACGGGTCAGCGGACGTTGCATCGACGCCGCCGCCGCGAGTGCCGCGGTGACGCCCGGAACGACCTCGCACGCGATGCCGGCGCGCGCGAGCGCTTCGAGCTCTTCCTCGAGCCGGCCGAAGACGCTCGGGTCGCCGCCCTTGAGCCGGACGACGCATCGGCCTTCGCTTGCGTGTTTCACCAGCAAGGCGTTGATCGCGTCCTGGCCGGCGTTCTCGCGCGCGTCGGGGCCGGCGTGCTGGACGCCGGTGAAGCCGCGCTTGCCGACGTCGATCCAGCGCGCGGTCGGCGCGAGCGCGCGCAGTGCGGGATCGGCCAGTGAATCGAACAGGACGACGTCGGCCGCGCGCAGCCGCTCGGCGCCGCGCAGCGTGATGAGATCGGCTTGGCCGGGGCCGGCGCCGACGAAGACGACGCGGCCAGCCGTCGTCATGTCGCGCTTTCCGAAGGATGGCGACGGAAGTGGGGTTGGCGTGCGAGCGTGTCGCCCTGGTAGTGGCCGGCGGGGAACATCGCCAGCGCCCGCTCTGCGACGGCACGCGACTGATCGGCGCGCAGCACGACGGCATCGAAGCCGATGCGCGCGAGCAGCGGCAGCATGTCGACGACCACCTCGCCGGTGGCGCGCAATTCTCCCGTGTAGCGGTAGCGCGAGCGCAGCAGGCGCGCCTGGCTGTAGGCGCGGCCGTCGGTCCACTTGGGAAACTGGAGCGCGACGATCACGAAGCTCGCGACGTCGCGGCCGATCGTCTCGACGTCGACGTCGTTAGCAAGCACGATGCCGACCGGAATGTCGCGCGGCCAGGTCGTGCGCACCGCCTGCCATTGCGCCGTCGAGAGCAGGCACTGGGCGCACGGCGTCGGCACGGGCACGAGCGCGTCGTCGGCGGTCACCTCGTGCCAGCGGTTGCTGGAGGCGTCGATGAACTTCATCGTCGGCGCGCTCATCCGTCGATCGCCGTCGCCCGGCGCACGGCGTTGGCCGCGGCCTTGAACGGATCGAGGCCGATGCGGCGCACCGTCGCGATGAAGCGCTCCTCGTGGCTCGTGCGCTGCTCGCGATACGTGTCGATCACCGCCTCGACGACGTCGGTCACTTCCTCGGCCGCGAACGACGGGCCGATCACCTTGCCGGTCGCCGATGCGCCGCTGAGCGTCGAGCCGTCGGAGCCGCCGAGCGAGACCTGATACCACTCCTGGCCGTCCTTGTCGACACCGAGGATGCCGATGTGGCCGCTGTGGTGATGGCCGCACGAGTTGATGCAGCCGCTGATGTGGAGATCGATGTCGCCGATGTCATGCAGCTCGTCGAGGTCGTCGAAGCGCTCGGTGAGAGATGCCGCGATCGGGATCGAGCGCGCGTTGGCGAGCGCGCAGAGATCGCCGCCCGGGCAGGCGATCATGTCGGTGAGGTGGCCGATGTTGGGCGTCGCGAAGCCGGATTCACGCGCCGCCATGTAGAGTCCCGGCAGCTCGGTCGTGCGCACCCACGGCAGCACCAGGTTCTGGTCGTGCGAGACGCGCAGCTCGCCGGCGCTGAAGCGGTCGGCGAGGTCGGCGGCGAGCGCCATCTGGTTGGCCGACGCGTCGCCCGGCGGCTGGCCGGCGCGCTTGAGCGAGAGCGTGACGGCGCGGTAGCCGGAGAGGCGGTGCGCGTGCACATTGCGCGCGAGCCAGCGCGTGTACGAGGGCGTCGCGTTGGTCGCGTCGATCGGCGTTTCCGCGATCGCCGTCACGCCGTCCGGCAACTCGAAGCACGCCGACACGCGCGCCAGCTCGGCGTCGGTGATTAGGTGCGCCGAGCCGTCGATGTCGCGCTCGAGGATGTCCTGGAACTCGCCCTCGACGGCGTCGATGAACTTCTGACCTTCGGCCTTGACGAGGATCTTGATCCGCGCCTTGTAGATGTTGTCGCGCCGGCCGTAGCGGTTGTAGACGCGCACGACGGCCTCGATGAAGACGAGGATCTCGTGCCACGGCAGGAACTCGCGCACGACGGTGCCGATGATCGGCGTGCGGCCCATGCCGCCACCGACGCGGACCTCGAAGCCGACTTCGCCGGCGTCGTTCTTCTTCAGCACGAGGCCGATGTCGTGCCACGCGGTCGCGGCGCGGTCTTCGATCGCGCCGCTGACGGCGATCTTGAACTTGCGCGGCAGGAAGGCGAACTCCGGATGGAGCGTGCTCCACTGGCGCAGGATCTCGCAGTAGGGCCTCGGGTCGACGATCTCGTCGGCGGCGACGCCGGCGAAGCAGTCGCTCGTGATGTTCCTGATGCAGTTGCCGCTCGTCTGGATGCCGTGCATGTCGACGTCGGCGAGAAGATCCATCACGTCGGCGGCGTCGTCGAGCGCGATCCAGTTGTACTGGCAGTTCTGGCGCGTCGTGAGGTGGCCGAAGCCGCCCTTGCCGGCGTGCGGACCGCCGCTGCGACCGTCGTAGACGCGGGCGATGCGCGAGAGCGCGCGCAGCTGCTTCGAGCTCAGCTCGCCGTACGGCACGGCGACGCGCAGCATCGGCGCGTGGCGCTGCACGTACCAGCCGTTCTGCAGGCGCAGCGGCCGGAACTCCTCCTCGCCGAGACTGCCCGCGAGGTGCCGCTCGAGCTGGTCGCGGAACTGCGCCGCGCGCTGATGCACGAAGCTTCGGTCGAAATCGTCGTATCGGTACATGTCGAGGGGGTTTTCGTCGTCGGGCTCGCGCAGGTCGAGTCGAGAATGACGGGCGGGACGACTCTATCGGCCCGCTAGACGCAAGTGAACCATTGATTCGTCAGTTGGGTATTCCGAATGGGAGATAAGGAGATCGAGCGGCGCGAGCTGCTGCGCCGGTTCGCGATGGCCGGCACCTTCGACGGTTTGTCGGCGCTCGCCGGTTGTGCCAGCGGGCCCAGGAGCACACCGATTGTCGCCGCCCCGGCCGCGCCGGCCTCGGCGCCGGTCGCCATCGGGCCGCCCGCCATCGCTGCCGCGCCACGACGCCTGCGCGTCGGCCTCGCCCTCGGCGGCGGCGCGGCGCGCGGCTTCGCCCACATCGGCGTGATCCAGGCGCTCGAGGAGAACGGGCTGATGCCCGATCTCGTCGTCGGCACCTCGGTCGGCAGCCTGGTCGCGGCGCTCTGGGCCTCGGGCAAGAGCGGTCGGGACCTCGCCCTGATCGCCGACGCCATGGACGAGACCGCGTTCGCCGACTGGTCGTATCCCGGCCGCGGCCTGATCCGCGGCGAAGCGCTCGCGAAGTTCGTGCGCGAGAAGACCAACAACCGCCTGATCGAGCAGATGCGCATCCCGCTCGGCATCGCCGCCACCGACCTCGACAGCGGCGCGGCCGTCCTGTTCCAGCGCGGCGACACCGGCACCGCGGTGCGGGCGTCGAGCGCGGTCCCCGCGGTGTTCCAGCCGGTCAGGATCGGCACGCGCGAATACGTCGACGGCGGCCTCTCCGCGCCGATCCCGGTCCACCACGCGCTCCAGATGGGCGCCGATTTCGTGATCGCCGTCGACATCTCGGCGATCCCCGAAGGCGCGCCGACGGGCGACGCGGCACGCATGCTGATGCAGACCTTCGCGATCATGGGCAAGACGCTCAAGAACTACGAGCTGAAGGACGCCGGCCTCGTGCTCCAGCCTTCGCTGGCCGGCGTCTCGGGCGCCGACTTCACGACGCGGCGCCAGTCGATCAAGGCCGGCCGCGACGTCACGATCGCCCATC
>JAYTHL010000025.1:0-2100 GCA_043732605.1 Rhizobacter sp.
ACGCCGACGCTGTGCGAGCGGATCAGGTTGAGCTGCAGCTCGGCGAGCTGGGCCCGATCGATGCGCTGGCTGGCGAGCTTGCCGAAGCCGGTGTTGACGCCGTAGACCGGCGCGTCGCCGTCGGCCGCGCGCGCCACCGCGGCGGCGCTGGCCGTCACGCCGGGCCACGCCGAAGGATCGAGCGCGATGTCGACCGTGCCCGCGTGCATCGCCTGCAGCTGATCGAGGGCGAGCGCGCCGGGAGCGAGCGTGAGCGTCATGCGCGCAATCTCCTCATCGCGTCGTCACTCCGGCTTCAGGTGACGCTGGCGCACGACTTCCGACCAGCGCGCCGTCTCGACCTGGATCGTGCGCGCCAGCTGCTCGGGCGGACCGCTCGCGACGTCGAGTCCGACCGCCGCGAGCTTCTCGCGCGTCTGTGGCCGGGCGAGAAGCTTGTTGGTCTCGGCATTGAGACGGTCGACGACCTCCTTCGGGGTCGACGCCGGCACCATCAGCGCGTACCACGACACCGCCTCGAAGCGCGCCACGCCCTGCTCGGCGATCGTCGGCACGTCGGGAATCAGGGCGTTGCGCTTCGCGCTCGCGATTCCGATCGCGCGGAGCTTGCCGGCACGAATCTGCGGCAGCGCCGACGAGAGCTGGGCGAACATCATCGTCACCTGGCCGCCGATCAGGTCGGTAAGCGCCGGGCCGGTGCCCTTGTAGGGCACGTGGATCATCTGTACGCCGGTGTCGAGCTGCAGCAGCTCGCCCGCGAGGTGCGCCTGGCTGCCCGCGCCCGCAGACGCGAACGAGAGCGTGCCGGGCTTGGCGGTGGCGAGGGCGAGCAGCTCCTTCAGGTTGTTCGCCGGCACCGACATGCCGACGACGAGCACGTTCTCGACCGTGCCGAGCATCGCCACCGGCGCGAGCTCGGAGGCCTTGTACGGCAGCACCGGAAAGAGGCTCGGATTCACGGCGATGTTGCCGGCGGGAACGATGCCCATCGTGCTGCCGTCGGCCGGGCCCCTGGCGATCGCCTCGACGCCGATGTTGCCGGCGGCGCCGGTGCGGTTGTCGACGATCGCGGTCTGCTGGAACGCTTCGGCGAGGCCATCGGCGACGACGCGGCCGAGCACGTCGGCCGGGCCGCCGGGCGGGAATGGCACGATCATGTGCAGCGTCTTGCCTCCGGCGATCTGCGCATCGGCGCCGATCGGAGCGAGGGCGGCGCCAGCGACGAGGCCAGCGACGAGACCGGCAAATAGCAGACGGCCGAGCGGGGCCAGCGAAGCGCGCTTCATGGAGAGTCCTTCAGGGTGCGGCGGACGAGGGCGAGCCCGCTCGTGCGAGATCGGCGAGCAAGACGTACGCCCGCGCGTCGGGCACGACGAAGCCGCGCAGGCATAGGCGCTGCATCGGCTCGACGAGATCGTCTGCGCTCGCCGTGGCGAGGAAGGCGGCGCGCAGGCGGTCGAGCACGTCGGGTGCGAGCGGTGCCGTCGCGACGAAGGGCGGGATCGGCCGCATCGGCGTCGTCGCGAGCGTGCGCACTTGCGCGGCGAACGAAGGATCGTTGGCGATGAGCAGGTCGTGACACCAGCTGTCGAGCGGTCCGAGGTCGATCCGGCCAGCGGCGGTCGCCTCGATGACGCCGCGCGCGTGGATCAGGCCGTCGACGGTCGCGCGGAACGGCGGCGAGCGCTGCGCGTCGCGAAAGCCGTCGAGGTACGCGAGCGGTGCGACCCCGCCCGAGAACGAGTCGGCGAGCGTGATGCCGAGCACGCCGCCAAAGGTGTCGTCGACGCGCGCGTGGCGCGAGCCGGCGGCCACGACGAGATCGGTCGCGTAGACGGGCCGGCCGCCATAGCGCGCCGGCGACGGCAACGGCGCGACGATCAAGGTCACCGGCGGCGTGCGGCGCGCGAACGGCAGGCCGCACATCATGACTGCGCCGAGGTCCTGGCGAGCCCACAGCGCGGACATCGGCGCGGGCGCGTCGTGGTCCAGACGCGGCCAGACGAGATCGGCGCGCGCGAGCACCCACGCGAGCAGCGTCTTCCAGTCGGCCTTGCACTGCGGCGTCACCGAGTACATGCGGGCGTTGGCGACGGGCAT
>JAYTHL010000026.1:0-20171 GCA_043732605.1 Rhizobacter sp.
GCGATGACGGCCGACCTGAAGTGACGCCGGACCCGAGGCCGCACGCGAACGACGCGGCGCCGACCACCTCCATCGCTCCCGGCGCCACGCTCGGCGTCCTCGGCGGCGGCCAGCTCGCCCGGATGTTCGTGCATGCGGCGCAGTCGATGGGCTACCGCACGGCGGTGCTCGATCCCGATCCCGACAGCCCCGCCGGCCTCGTCTCGCACGAGCACATCCGCTCGCCTTATCTCGATCCGACCGGCCTCGACCGCCTCGGCGCGCGCTGCGCGGCGGTCACGACCGAGTTCGAGAACGTGCCCGCGGCCGCGCTCGAGACGCTGGCCAGGCGCCGGCCCGTGTCGCCGGCGGCCGCATCGGTGTCGATCTGCCAGGACCGCGCGGCCGAGAAGGCGGCCTTCGTCAGGAGCGGCATCGCCTGCGCACCGCACGCCCGCGTCGCGACGCGCCGCGACGTCGACAACGCAGCCGCAGCGCTCTTTCCCGCCATCCTGAAGACGACGACGCTCGGCTACGACGGCAAGGGCCAGGTGCGGGTCGCCAGCCGCGACGGGCTCGCCAGCGCGTGGGCCGCGCTCGGCGAGGTCGCGTGCGTGCTCGAGAAGCGCCTGGCGCTCGCGGCCGAGATCAGCGTCGTTGTCGCCCGCGGTCGCGACGGCGTCGTCGTCCACCTGCCGGTGCAGGACAACGTGCACGCGAACGGCATCCTCGCCGTCACGCGCGTTCCGGCGCGTGCGCTCGTCACGCCGGCGCTGCAGGCCGAGGCGATCGCGTCGGCCGAGACGATCGCCGCCGCGCTCGACTACGTCGGCGTGCTCTGCGTCGAGTTCTTCGTCCTCGCCGACGGCACGCTCGTCGCCAACGAGATGGCGCCGCGCCCGCACAACTCCGGGCACTACAGCGTCGACGCCTGCGACCTCTCGCAGTTCGAGCTCCAGGTGCGCACGCTCGCCGGCCTGCCGCTCGCACCGCCGCGGCTGCATTCGCCCTGCGTGATGCTCAATCTGCTCGGCGACCTCTGGCAGCGCGACGGCGCGGCGCCGAGCGCGCCCGACTGGGCCGCGCTGCTGGCGCTGCCGGGCGCCCATCTCCACCTCTACGGCAAAGCCGAGGCGCGACCCGGCCGCAAGATGGGCCACCTCACGTTCACCGCGGCGACCGTCGACGCGGCCGAGGCGACGGCGCGGGCGGCCGCGCTGCAGCTGGGCATCGACCTCGGGTCCGACAACGTCGGCTGATCGATGGCGCGCCATGGTGCTTGACGGCCTCGACGCCGATGCGATCGACCGCGCCGCCCGCCTGATCGCCGACGGCGAGCTGGTCGCGTTCCCGACCGAGACCGTCTACGGCCTCGGCGCGCGTGCCGACGACGATGCCGCGGTCGCCAAGATCTTCGCGATGAAGGGCCGGCCGGTGGGGCACCCGCTGATCGTCCATGTCGCCGATCGTGCCGGCGCGTCGCGCTTCGCCGCGAATCTGCCGCCGGTCGCCGAGCGCCTGATCGACGCGTTCTGGCCGGGTCCGCTCACCGTGATCGTCGACCGGCTCCCCGATGTCGCCGCAGCGGCCGCGGGCGGACAGACGACGATCGGACTGCGCTGCCCGGCGCATCCGCTCGCCCACGCACTCCTGCTCAAGGCGGGCGAGCTCGGCGTCCCGGGCATCGCCGGGCCGAGTGCGAACCGCTTCGGCAAGGTCAGCCCGACCTCGGCCGCCCATGTCGTAGAAGAGCTCGGCGCCGATCTGCTCGTGCTCGACGGCGGACCGGCGCGCCTGGGCATCGAGTCGGCGATCGTCGACTGCTCGTCGGGTCGTCCGGTCCTGCTCCGGCCCGGCGTGCTCGCGCGCGAGCGTATCGAGGCCGCCGCCGGCGCACCGCTTGCCGAGCCTGGCGCCGACGCGCCCCGGGCGTCGGGCACCCTGGTCTCGCACTACGCGACGCAGGCGCGGCTGCGCATCATGCCGACCGAGATGCTCAGGACGGCCTTGCAGGTGCTCGGCTCGGACCCGCTCAAGCTGGCGGTATATTCGCGGTCGGTGCCCTCGGGCGTGGCGCCCGGCGTCGTCCATCGGCGCATGCCGGCCCGGCCCGAGCAGGCGGCTCACGAATTGTTTTCGATCCTGCGCGAACTCGACCGCGAGGGAGTGCATCTGATCTGGGTCGAAGAGCTGCCGCCCGGTCCCGAATGGGACGGAATCCGCGACCGGCTCAGCCGCGCCGCGGCCATCTGAGCGGCGCATCCCCGAATCCTGGAGTCCCGAATGAGTGTGAAGTGGAGTGAAGCGAGCCGCCATGCGCTCGTCGGCGCGGCGCTGGCGGCAGCGGCGCTGGTTGTGTCGTGCGGCGGCAGCAGCGGGCCGCATAGCAGGTTCGTCGCCAGCCGGGTGGTCTCGTTCGGCGACGAGCTGAGCGTGATCGTCGACAGCGACCGCAACGCCAACGGCCACAAGTACACGGAGAACGCGACGGTCGCTCAAGGCGATCCGACGGTCGTCTGCGCGGTCAACCAGATCTGGAACCAGCAGGTTGCGACCCTCTACGGCCTGGTCTTTCCGCAATGCAATACCGGTGCGACGCCGGCCTCGTCGCCGACCAGCCGGATCCGCGCAGCCTTTGGCGCGGGCGCGTTCGACCTCGACGGGCAGATCAACGCCCAGCTCGCCGACGGCGGCCTGGGCGCGGGCGACATGGTCACGGTGCTCGTCGGCCAGAACGACGTCATCAACCAGTACCTGCAATACCCGGTGCTGAGCGAGACCCAGATCACGGCCAACGTCGAGGCCGCGGGCGCCGAGACCGGGCGGCAGGTGAACCGGCTCGCCGCACTCGGTGCCAAGGTCCTGATCGCGACCACGGTCGACATGGGCCTCGCGCCGTTCGGCAAGGCTGAGCAGGCATCGCACGCCGACACCGACCGCGCCGCGCTGCTGACCCGGCTCACGGTCCGCTACAACGCTTCGTTGCGCGCGACCATCCTCAACGATGGCCGCGTCATCGGCCTGGTGCTGTTCGACGAGCTCGTCGGCACGCTGGTGCGCTTTCCGGGCCTCGACAACTTCTCCAACTACACCGTCGGGGTCTGCGACCTGACCAAGTCGCTGCTGATCCCGCCTTCGATCCTCGACTGCACGCCCGACACCCTGATCGACGGTGGCACCGCTGCCTATCTCTGGGCCGACGACCGGCACATCGGCGCGAGCGCGCAGAACCTGCTCGGCGGACTCGGGACCTCGCGGGCGCAGAACAACCCGTTCTGAGGTCCGCGCCGGGTCAGGGCGGCTCGCCCGCAGCCGTCGGCGAGACGGCCGGCGCGTCGCTCGCGGCCCACTCGGCGAGGGCGTCGAGCGCCGGCCGCGCGGCGTTGGCGTTCGGGTGGTTGACGATGCCGACGACGACGTAGCGCCGCCCGGAGTCGGCGAGCACGTAGCCGGCGACGCCGACGACGTCGCGGAGCGACCCGGTCTTCAGGTGCGCCCGGCCCGGCGTTCCCTTCGACCTGCGCAGCGTGCCGTCGACGCCCGCGACCGGCAGCGAGCTCATCAGCTCGGGCATCACGGCGCTCGACCAGGCCGCCTGCAGCAGCTTGCCCAGCAGCCCGGCGCTCAGTCGCGATTCGCGCGAGAGCCCCGAGCCGTTGACGATCACGGCGCCGCTCGCGGACTCGCCGACGCGTCCTTTCAGCCATTGCCGCACGACCTCGCGCGCCGCCTCGGGCGTGCCCGCGCCGCGCTGGGTCGCGCCGAGCGTCAGGAAGAGCTGCTGCGCCATCACGTTGTTGCTGAGCTTGTTGATGTCGCGGATCGTCTCGGCCAGGCTCGGCGAGCGCAGCTCGAAGCTCGGCGAGGCTGCGGGCGCACTGCCGTCGCGCACGACGCCGCTCAGCCGGCCGCCCATCTCCTGCCAGAGGCCGGCGAGGGCGCGCTCGTTGTAGCTCTTCGGGTCCGCGTAGGCGAGCGGCCAGATCTTCTCGCCGCACGACGCCGGATAGGCGCCCGCCAGCCGCATGCGCGCCGGATCGGCAAAGTCGGCCTTGAGCGTGCCGCGCCAGTCGTCGCACGGGCCGGTCGCGAGCGGCACGGTGAGGTCGACGCGCACGCCGGCGAGCGGCGGCTCGACGCCGACCGTGGCGACGCCGCGCGCCGCATCGGGCGTGAACGTGAGGATCACGGCGCGGTAGTTGAGGAGCAGCGCGTCGGCGCCGGCGTTGTACGGACGCAGCGGCTCGCCGTCGAAATCGGCCGGGTTGAGCTCGCCGGGAATGAAGGCGCTCCGGTCCATGACGATGTCGCCGCGGATCTCGCGCACGCCGGCCTGCTGCACGCGGCGCAGCAGCAGCCAGATGCGCTCGAGCACGAGCTTGGGATCGCCGGTGCCCTTGATCGTGACGTCGCCGGTGAGGACGCCGTTGACGATCGGGCCCTGCAGCCAGACCGGCGTCGACCAGGCGAACGCGGGTCCGAGCAGCTCGAGGCTCGCGAAGGTCGTCACGAGCTTCATCAGCGATGCCGGATTCACGGGACGCTCGGCCTGCCACGCGAGGCGCGGCTTTGCTGCATCGACCTCCTGGACCCACGCCACGAGCGCGTCGCGCGGGACGTTGCCGCGCGCCAGCGCGCCCTCGACGCTGCGCGGCAGCGCGCGCGGATCGGCGCCGGCGGCGCGCACCGTCTGCGCGACGGCGGGCACGGCGAGCGCGACCGCACAGACCAGCGTGGCGACCCGCGCCAGCGGGCCAAACGAGAGGCGTGACGCGGCCATCAGGTCATGATCGCACGCCCTTCACCGTCGCCGTCGCACCGCTAAACTCGTCGCGTGACTTGCTTGCATCTGGCGCCGTCGGCGACCTCGCGATGACGACGCTGCTGGCCTTCGACACCGCCACCGAGCGGATGTCCGTCGCCCTGAACCACCGCGGGCGGATCGTTGCGCGCGCGGGCGATGGCGGCGCGAAAGCCTCGGCGACGCTGCTGCCCGTGATCTTCGAGGTGCTCGCCGATGCCGGCATCGTGCTCGCCGACGTCGACGCGATCGCCTTCGGTCGCGGCCCGGGCGCGTTCACCGGCTTGCGTACGGCGTGCTCGGTCGCGCAGGGCCTTGCCTTCGGCGCAGGCAAAGCGGTGCTGCCGATCGACAGCCTGCTCGCGGTCGCCGAGGACGCGCGCGTCGAGGCCGGTGTGGACGGCCGCGTCTGGGCGGTGATCGACGCGCGGATGGAGCAGGTCTACGCCGCCGAATACGAGCACGCGGACGGCCGCTGGTCGACGCGCGTCGCGCCTTGCCTCACGACCTGCGACGCGCTCTCGGAGCGCTGGCGCGACGATCCGCCGCGTGCGGTCGCGGGCAATGCGATCGCGGTGTTCGGCGCGCGGCTCGCGACCGGCGACGCGGCCCTCGCGTCCGCTGCGACATCGAACGCGCTCGCACTGCTGCGCCTGGCGGAGCGTGGTTGGACGGACGGTGAGGCCGTCGATCCCGCGCTGGCGTTGCCGGTGTACGTGCGCGACCACGTCGCCGACACGATCACGGAGCGGGAGGCGCTGCGCGCCGAGCGCGCCGCTGCTGCGGCCGTCGCGCCATGAGCGCCCGACTCGACTTCGGCGGCGCCGCGCTGCGGCCGATGACCGTCGCTGCGCTCGACGACGTGCTGCCGCTCGAGGACGCGGTCTATCCGTTCCCGTGGACGCGCGGCAACTTCGTCGACTCGCTCGCCGCCGGCTACACCGCCTGGACGCTGAGCGGCGCCGACGGCGTCCTCGTCGGCTACTGCGTGGCGATGATGGGCGTCGACGAGATGCATCTGCTCAACATCACCGTCGCCCCGGCCGCGCGACGGCAGGGCCACGCGCGCCGCCTGCTCGCCGGCCTGGCGCAGCTTTGCCGAGAGCGCGCCGCCGGCCGGCTCTGGCTCGAGGTGCGCGAGAGCAATGTCGAAGCGCGCGGCACGTATCGCCATCTCGGCTTCGCCGAGGTCGGGCGGCGCAAGGGCTACTACCCTGCGCCCGAGGGACGGCGCGAGGACGCGATCGTGATGAGCCTCGACATCGCCGCCGAAGGAGTGCCCGGTGCGCTGGACTGAGCGCCAGCGCGCGATGCTGCGCGAGATGGGCGTGCAGCTCTGGAGCCGCGAGCCGGCGCTGGTCGAGGACGGGCCGGCCGTCGCCGACTCTGCGACTCGCGCGATCCCGCCGCAGTCGACGACGCAGATGCCGACGCGCGCCGATGCCGCGCATCGCGTCGCCGAGCCTCGTCCCGCCGCAGCGACGCCACCAGCCGCGCCCGGGATCGCGACCGCGGTGCAGCCTGCCGACTGGCTCGTGATCGGCGAGCCGCTCGATCCGGCCGACGGGCAGCAGGCGCAGCTGCTCGACAACGTGCTGCGCGCCATCGGCGCCTCGCGCACGATGCCGACGCGTGCCAACCGCGCGGCGTTCGTTGCCTTGGGCGGCCGCGCAGACGCCGGTTCGGCACGGCCTGACAGCGACGACAACGCGCTCGTGACGGCGGCGATCGCCGCAGCGGCTCCTCGCTGCGCGA
Organism: Rhizobacter sp.; assembly: GCA_043732605.1. Lineage (GTDB taxonomy): Bacteria > Pseudomonadota > Gammaproteobacteria > Burkholderiales > Burkholderiaceae_C > Schlegelella_A. The sequence continues at coordinate 6,536 of JAYTHL010000026.1, forward strand.
TCGCCCTCGGTCGTTCAGCGGCAGCGACGCTGCTCGGTCGCGACGAGCCGATCGGCGCCTGGCGTGGCCGCAGCCACCGCCATGGCGACGTGCCGGTCGTCGTCACGTTCGCGCTCGCCTTCCTGCTGCGCCATCCGGCCGAGAAGGCCAAGGCCTGGCTCGACCTCTGCCTGGCCGTGGGCGCGAGCGCGGCTACTTCTTGACCGGCCGTTTCCAGCCGGCGAACGTCTGCTGGCGCGCGCGGGCGACGGTGAGCTGACCCGCAGGCGCGGTCTTCGCGATGGTCGAGCCGCCGCCGACGGTCGCGCCGGCGCCGACCTCGATCGGCGCGACCAGCACGCAGTTGCTGCCGATCGACGCATCGTCGCCGATGGTGGTGCGGTGCTTGTTCGCGCCATCGTAGTTCGCGGTGATCGCGCCGGCGCCGAAGTTGACGCGCTCGCCGAGCGTCGCGTCGCCGACGTAGGCGAGGTGGTTGGCCTTGGCGCCGTCGCCGAGCGTGGAGTTCTTGATCTCGACGAAGTTGCCGACGTGGACGTCGCGGCCGAGCGTCGCACCGGCGCGCAGGCGCGCGAACGGACCGACCGTCGCGCCCGCCCCGACGTGCGCGCCGAGCGCCTCGCCGTCGATGTGCGTGAAGGGCCGGATCGTCGCGCCGGCGGCGACGGTCGCGTCCTTCACCAGGCAGTACGCGCCGACGCGCACGCTGTCGCCGAGCTCGACCCGACCTTCGAAGATGCAGCCGACGTCGATCTCGACGTCCTTGCCGCAGACGAGCTCGCCACGCTGGTCGAGGCGCGCCGGATCGGCGAGCCGGACGCCGCCTTCCATCAGCCGCACGGCGGCGGCGCGCTGGTAGCGCCGCTCGAGGTCGGCGAGCTGGACCGGGCTGTTGACGCCGAGGACCTCGGTCTCGCTCGCGGCGGCGACGCTCGTCACCGTGACGCCGGCCGCGACCGCCAGGCCGACGACGTCGGTGAGGTAGTACTCGCCGGCGGCGTTGTCGTTGCGCAGCTCGGCGAGCCAGCGCTTGAGCGCGCGCGTCGGCGCGGCCATCACGCCGGTGTAGACCTCGCGGATCGCACGCTCGGCCTCGCTCGCGTCCTTCTCCTCGACGATGCCGACGATGCTGTCGACCGTGAAGTCGCGGCCGCTGCGCACGATCCGGCCGTAGCCGCGCGGCTCGGCCAACTCGATCGTCAGCAGCGCGAGCTGCGCAGGCGTCGCGGCGTCGACGAGGCGCTGCAACGTCTCGGTCTCGATCAGCGGCACATCGCCGTTGAGGACCAGCGTCATGCTGTCGTCGTCGAGCAGCGGCGCGGCCTGCTGCAGCGCGTGTCCGGTGCCGAGCTGCGGCTGCTGGCGCACGAAGGCCAGGCCGGGCGCACCGACGCTCGTCTCGACCTGATCCGCGCCGTGACCGGTGACGACGATGATCCGCTTCGCCCCCAGTCCGGCAGCGGCCGCGAGAACGTGCTGCAATAAATGACGCCCGCCGAGCGTGTGCAGCACCTTCGGACGCGCCGACCGCATCCGGGTTCCTTGCCCGGCCGCCATCACCACGACGTTCAACACCATGCTGCCGACCACGTTGCCCCGGACCCGTTCCCGGTCGTCGATTATCGCGGTGCTGTCGCTCGCGCTCTGCGTCCTCGCCGCCGGCTGCAGCCTGCTCAAGATCGGCTACGGCCAGGCCAGCCCGCTCGCCTTCCGTTGGCTCGACGGCTACGTCGATTTCGACGACGCGCAGTCGCTGCGCGTGCGCGGCGCGCTCGGCGACGCGATGGGCTGGCATCGGCGCACACAGCTGCCGGACTACGTCGACCTCCTCGTGCGCGCCGAGTCGGAGATCGTCGGCGACGTGGCGCCTGAGCGCATGTGCGCCTGGGGCCGCGAGCTGAAGGTCCGCGCCGACACGATCGTGCAGTACGCGCTGCCGACGATCGTCGAGGTCGCGCTGACGCTGTCGCCTGCGCAGATCGTCAACATCGAGAAGCGCCAGGCGAAGATCAACGCCGAGTACCGCGACGACCATCTCCAGCGCGACCGCGAGAAGCGCCGCCGCGCTGCGGTCAAGCGCGAGGTCGAGCGCGCGGAGACGCTCTATGGCGACCTCGACGATGCCCAGCACGAGCTCGTCGTGCGCTCGGTCGCGGCCTCGCCCTACGACGCCGAGGCCAGCTATGCCGAGCGGCTCGCGCGCCAGCAGGATGCGATCGCGATGATCCGGCGCTGGCGCGAGGCCGGCACCGGCCGCGAGGAGGCGCTGGTCCAGGCGCGCGGCTGGCTCCAGCGCCTCGATCGCTCGCCGCGCGAGCACTACCGCGCCTATGCCGAGCGGTTCGCCGACTACAACTGCGCCTTCGCCAGCATCCTGCACAACGCCACCAGCCCGGCGCAGCGGCGCGAGGCCGTCAAGAAGCTGAAAGGCTACGAGGGTGATCTGCGCTCGCTGATCGGCGACGCCTCGAGCTGAGCTCGCGCACGCCGTCGCGGCTCAGCGCGGCGCTTCGATCGTGATGCGGTGCGGGTTGGTCGCGCTGCCGGCGGGGAAGTCCTTCAGCGCCGCCACGAACATCTTCGGCAGGATCGTCGCCACGCCGGTCGTCGAGCCTTCGTTCTGGGCGCGCGATTCGTAGAGCGGCTCGCCCGAGCGCTTGTCGCGGATCAGGATTGCGACCTCGCGCCGGTAGCTCGGGAAGTCGCTGTAGCCCGGGTCGCCCCAGTAGCCGCCGCGCCAGCCGAATGCGCCGTAAGGCCGGGCGAAGCGGCCGAACGGCCGGTGCCAGACGCCGAAGCCGCCGTACCAGAACGGATCGTCATAGGGATAGCCATCGGTCTCGACGATGCGCGCGCCGACCTGGATCGTGACGTCGGGCGCGGCGCCTTCTGCCGCCGGCGCGAAGCCCGCGCCTTCGACGGCCTGGCGCGCCGAGTCCTCGAGCATCTGCGCCTGCTGCGGCCGCGTCTGTTGCGACGGCAGCCGCTCGAACGCGTACGTGCCCGGGCCGCGGCCGGCGGGCCAGCGGCTGTAGCTCGAGACGTCGGCGGAGACGTCGTTCAGCGACGCGCACGCCGACAGCAACGCTGCGGCGCCGATCGCGACCATCGATCTGCTCATGACAGTTCTCCTCTCGGCGGGCGCACGCCCCGCATCGGCATCGGCAGCGCGACGATCGCGTCGGCCGATGGCACATCGTCGATCGATGGCCCCGCGGGCTCGTCGTCGCCGTCGAAGGCACGATCGCCGTCGACATCCGCCACGCCTGTCGGTTCGATGCCGGCGAAGGCAAAGAGTTTGCGGTCCATGAGATGCGAGGGCACGACGCGTGCCATCGCGTCGAAGATGCGATCGGTGCGGCCCGGGTCCTCGCGCTCCCAGGCGCGCAGCATTTCCTTCACGCGTACCCGCTGCAGCGTCTGCTGGCTGCCGCAGAGCGTGCACGGAATGATCGGAAAGGCGCGCTCGGCGGCCCAGCGCTCGAGGTCGCTCTCGGCGACGTAAGCGAGCGGCCGGATCACGACATGCCTGCCGTCGTCGCTGACGAGCTTCGGCGGCATGCCCTTCAGCCGGCCACCGAAAAACATGTTCATGAACAGCGTCTGCACCATGTCGTCGCGATGGTGGCCGAGCGCGATCTTGGTCGCGCCCAGCTCGGTCGCGACGCGGTACAGCGCGCCGCGGCGCAGGCGCGAGCAGAGGCTGCACATCGTCTTGCCTTCGGGGATGAGGCGCTTGACGACGGAATACGTGTCCTGCTCGACGATACGAAAGTCGACGCCGATGCGCGACAAATACTCGGGCAGGACGTGGGCCGGAAAGCCCGGCTGCTTCTGGTCGAGGTTGACGGCGACGATCGAAAAGCGCGTCGCCGTGCGCCGCTGCAATTCGAGCAGGATGTCGAGCAGCGCGTAGCTGTCCTTGCCGCCCGAGACGCAGACCATCACCTTGTCGCCGTCCTCGATCATCGAGAAGTCGCCGATCGCGCGGCCGACCTGCGCGCGCAGCCGCTTGACGAGCTTCGCCGACTCGACCGAGCGCTTGCGCCGGATCCGCGCGTCGGGCGGCGAAGTGAGGGGCGAGGCGGTCTCGGACAGCACGATTGCTACGATGCGCGGGTGCGCGAAGGCTTGGACGACAGCAGTGTATCGGCGGCCCTCGTCCGACTCGTCGGTGCGGCGATCGACGCCGCCGGCGGCTGGATCCCGTTCAGCCGCTTCATGGCGTTGGTTCTCTACGCGCCCGGCCTCGGCTACTACGCGAGCGGGCGGAGGGTCTTCGGCCGCAGTCCTGCATCCGGCAGCGACTTCATCACCGCGCCCGAGCTGTCGCCGCTCTTCGCACGCGCGCTCGCGCGCCAGGTCCGGCAGGCGCTCGACGCGAGCGACAGCGACGAGGTCTGGGAGTTCGGCGCGGGCTCGGGCGCGCTCGCGGCCGGGCTGATGCGCGAGCTCGGCGCTCGCGTCGGCCGCTATTCGATCGTCGAGGTCTCGGCGCCGCTGCGCGAGCGCCAGCGCGCGGCGACGAGCGCGTTCGGAGATCGCGTGCGCTGGCTCGACGCGTTGCCGGAGACGCTCGACGGCGTCGTCGTCGGCAACGAGGTGCTCGACGCGATGCCGGTCGACCTGATCCATTTCGACGGCACGACGTGGCTCGAGCGCGGCGTCGTGCGCGGCGTCGGTGGTGCCGGCTTCGCGTGGGCCGATCGGCCGGGCGACAAGCGTCCGCCGATCGACGTCGCGTTCCCCGCCGGCAGCACGACCGAGCTGCACGCCCAGGCCGAGGCCTTCGTCGCGACGCTCGCCGATCGGCTCGGGCGCGGCGCGATCTTCCTCGTCGACTACGGCTTTCCCGAGCACGAGTACTACCACCCGCAGCGCTCGGGCGGCACGCTGATGTGCCATCGCGCCCACCGTGCCGACACCGATCCGCTCGCCGACATCGGCCTGAAGGACATCACCGCGCACCTCGACTTCACGGCGCTTGCACTCACTGGCCAGTCGGCCGGGCTCGACGTCGTCGGCTACGCGTCGCAGGCACGCTTCCTCCTCGACTGCGGCTTCGCGGAGCTGCTCGCGGCGGCGAGCCTGCGCGAGCGCCTCGATGCGACGAAGCTCGTCCACGAGCACGAGATGGGCGAGCTGTTCAAGGTGCTCGGCTTTGCCAAGGGCCTGCCCGGCTTCGCGCCGATCGGCTTCGCGAGCGGCGACCGCCGCCATCGGCTGTGAGCGCGACGTGAAACGACCATGATCCGCTGGCTCGTCATCGTCTTCGTCGCGCTGATCGTCTTCGGCGCGATCGGCCGCTGGCTCGAGAAGATCGGGCTCGGCCGACTGCCGGGCGACTTCCGCTTCCGCTTCGCCGGGCGCGACTGGTTCGTTCCTTTCACGAGCAGCGTCCTGATCACGCTGATCGGCGCGACGATCGCGCGGTTCGTCTGACGACTTCGGCGATCGGCGGTGTCAGGAGAGCGACGCGTCGAGAGCGCGCACGCGCGCCGTGTGGATGGCGTCGCCGACCGCCGGCCCCGTGAGTCCGCGCGCGGCTGCGTCCTCGGCGACGGCGGTCGCATCGACGTCGGCGACCACACGCAGCGCCTCGAGCAGGCGCGTGCGCTGCGGATACGGCGACTCCTCGAGCCCGAGCCGGCCGCGCGCATCGCACTCGCAGGCGAGCAGCGCGTCGGCGAAGCGATCGGGCCGGCGCAGCGCGTCGCAGCGCTCGAGCAGTCGCACGATTGCCGACGCGCCGAACTCGCCGCTGCGGTGGATGTTGCCGTGCTCGCGCGCCACGACCCCAGCGAGCGCCTTGCACGGGTTGTCGACGCGCAGCCGCTCGCTCATCCTGCGCACGAGATCGACGCTGCGCTGCTCGTGGCGGAGATGGTGCGGCAGCACATCCTCGGGCGTCGTGCCCTTGCCGAGGTCGTGGCCGAGACAGGCGTAGCGCACGGGCAGGCTCGCCTCGAGCCGAGCCGCCATGTCGAGGACCATCAACAGGTGCACACCGGTGTCGACCTCGGGATGGAAGTCGGCGCGCTGCGGCACGCCGAACAGGCGATCGACCTCGGGCAGCACGCGCGCGAGCGCTCCGCAATCGCGCAGCACGTCGAACATCCGCGACGGCATCGCCTCCATCAGGCCGCGCGAGACCTCCTGCCAGATGCGCTCGGGCACCAGTGCATCGACCTCGCCGTTCGCCACCATCGCGCGCATCAACGTGCGCGTTTCCTCGGCGACGTTGAAGTCGGTGAAGCGCGCGGCGAAGCGGGCGAGCCGGAGGATGCGCACCGGGTCTTCCGCGAACGCCGGCGAGACATGGCGCAGCACCTTGGCCGCGAGATCGCGCCGGCCGCCGTGCGGGTCGATCAGCGCACCGTTCTCGTCCTGCGCGATGGCGTTGATCGTCAGGTCGCGGCGCGCCAGATCCTGCTCGAGCGTGACGCCCGGATCGGCGTGGAATTCGAAGCCGTGATAGCCCGGCGCGGTCTTACGCTCGGTGCGCGCGAGGGCGTGCTCCTCGTGTGTGACGGGATCGAGGAAGACCGGGAAGTCGCGGCCGACGGCGATGTATCCGGCGGCACGCATCGCCTCGACGTCGGAGCCGACGACGACCCAGTCGCGATCGCCGACCGCGCGTCCGAGCAACGCATCGCGCACCGCACCGCCCACCAGAAAACGTCGCATCGCACGAGTCTAGGACGCCTGCGCAAATCGCTGCTGCCGCCGCCGCCGCCGCCGCCGCCGCCGCTGCCGCTGCCGCTGCCGCTGCCGCTGCCGCTGCCGCTGCCGCTGAGCCCGGCCTCGACGAGGCGACCTTCGCCGCAGAGTTCACCGCACCGCGAGCAGAGCGGTGTCCAGCATCGGGTTCGGTCGATGCGTCGAAGGTCGTCACGCGTGACCCGAACGCAACTGGCACAGCCTGAAATTCACGGCGACGTCGTCCCGCACTTGGACGCCCGCTGAAGCCGGGATCGCAAAGGCGGCGTAGTGCAGCGCCCGGTGCACGCGAACCGTCACGATCGCGACCCGTTCCGGCACAGGGTCCAGACTGTCGACGCAGCGCCGGTTCACCGACGCATCCACTTCAGAGGGCGTGAGGATCGTTTCCACCCGTGCCGCGTACCACTGGGAGTCGTCGGCGACGTCGAAAGCCGCGCACCCCGACATGGCGGCCAGCAGTGCGCTCGCGACAACCTTGTTGCCGAGGCGCTGCCGAACAGTTTCGGTGTCGATTCGTTTCACGATGGCACTCCAAACGGCCGCAAGGAGGGAAGAAGATGCATGCGAGGCGCTGGATGCGCGGCCATTCTCGAAAGGCCGCGAGGGTCTCACTGTCGATGGGGTTCCAGCCTAGCGAGCGAAGCTTGCAAACATCTATCAGGCAGGTTCGTGCGGCCGAGAGCCAGTCAGACGCCACCCGCGTTCGACGCGATGCCCGGCGCGCCGCTTTCCCACCCCTTTGCCCATGCGGCGACACATTGGGCCAGGACGTCGAGCGGCAAACGACTGACAGGCGGGGACGCATTCGAAAGCAGGAACGGGTTGGCGTCGATGGGCTTGCCTGCCGCCCGGGCGGACGCTCCGGCTTCGCTCCAGTAGCCAACCCCAACATCGTCTCGCATTCGCTGTGTCTCCCGTCGGGCCCTGAACCCGGAAGGACTGATGTTCTCTGTGAGCTTTCGCAATGCCGTCACCGATGCGGTGCGCGCGCGATCCACCCAGCCTATGGAGCAAAGCTTTCAGGAACCTAACAAGCCGATCACGCGGCCGATCGGCGAACCGCCAGGAGGCTTCGGCGGATAGAGTGCGGCTGTGCGACTGCTACTGGTTGAAGATGACACCGTCATCGCGCGCGAGCTGCTCCTTCGCTGGCGCTCGCGTGCCTGGACAGTCGTGGTGTGCCACAGCTTGCAAGAGGCAGGTCAGGCGATCGCGCGCATGTCGGCGGATCAGGGTCTCGAGATTTTGGTCTTGGATCTGGGTATGCCGGACGGGGACGGTCTCGCCTGGCTTGGAGAGTTGAGGCAGCACGATCGCTTGACGCCGGTGATCATCCTGACGGCGCGGGACCGCGTCGCAGATCGGGTCGCGGGGCTCAAGGGAGGCGCCGACGACTATCTCGTCAAGCCGTTCGACCCCGAGGAGCTCGATGCGCGCATCGAGGCGCTGCAGCGACGAGGCGGAAGAAACCGATCGGTCGCTCTGCGCTATGGTCCGATCGCGTGGATCCGTGAAGAGGGAAGCGCCTATGTCGACAGCCAGCGGCTGGACCTGATGCCGCGCGAGTTCGAGGTTCTCGGCCTGCTGATCAGTCGCGCTCCGCGCATGCTGGCAAAACGGGCTCTGGTCGATGCTCTGGCCGAGCGCAACCTCGACGTCGGCGACGGCGCTGCGGAAGTCTACGTGTCGCGCCTGCGTCGCAAACTCGCGAACTCCGGGGCGACCATTCGGACGCTGCGCGGCTTTGGCTACGTGCTGGAACTCGTCGATTCGTCGCATCCCGCCTGATGCCCGGGAATCACGCTCCATGGTTGTCGCGGGCGTTGCTGCTTCGTCTGCTCCTGCCGCTTCTCCTCATCGTGGTCGCCACGGGAGCGCTCGGCGCCTACGCCGCTCAGCGTCTCACGGACCGGGTGTTTGACCGTTGGCTGCTGGACGCGGCTCGCTCGGTCGCTTCGCTCGTCAGGTTCGAACAAGAGCGGGCGTCGCTGGACCTTCCTCCGATCGCCGAAACGCTCCTGCTGTTCGACGACAACGATCGGACGTATTTCAGCGTGACCCAGGGGGAGAGAATTCTCGCGGGGCGATCGGGCATTCCCAGGGAAGGGCGGGATGCCGCTTCCTATCGCCGGGGCAGAACCTACGAGGCGCGCTTCGATCGCAACTCGGTTCGCGTGGCGCGTGTCGAAGTGGACGGTGGCGGCGCTACTCCAGTCACTGTGCTGGTGGCCGAAACCCAGGTCAAGCGGCAACGTTCGGCCCAGGAGCTGCTCGTGGTCATCTGGCCGATGACAGCCCTGGTATTCGCGGCGGCGCTCGCGATCGTCCTCGCCGTGCGCCGCACCGTTCGCCCGCTCGAGCTGATTGCGGCGCGCTGGAAAGAACGGTCGCACGCTTCGCTGCAGGCCATCGATGACGATGACGTGCCGCGCGAGTTGATGCCGTTCACAACGGCGCTCAACGACTTGCTTGCCCGCATCCGTGAGATGTTGGCTCGGGAGCGGCAGTTCGCAGCGACTGCCGCCCATCAACTGAGAACGCCGCTGACAGGGTTGCAACTCGGCCTGTCGCGTGCCGCGGAAGCGACCGACATCGTGACGGCTCGCACCGTCATCGGTGAGCTGAGTCGGGAGACACAACGCACCTCCCGTCTGGTGCAGCAGCTGCTCGCGCTGGGCCGCCTTGACCCGGAAACCCGAGGCGATCTCGATTTTCGCAACCAGGACTTGGCTGCGCTGGCACAGGACGTGGGTGCCACGCATGCGGACCACGCGCTCGCAAAGTCGATCGATCTGGAGTTGATCGCTCCCTTCGCGGTGTTTGCCAGGGTGATTCCGGATCTTGTCGCCGAAGGAATCGGAAATCTGCTCGACAACGCGATCCACTACACGCCTGCAGGAGGCCGGGTCGTGATCGAAGTGCTCACGTCGCCGGTCGTGATCCGCGTCTCGGACTCAGGTCCCGGAATTCCCGTCGACGAACGCGAGTCGGTGTTCGAGCGATTCGTGCGAGGCCGTCTGGCCTCGGGCGAGGGCAGCGGCCTGGGCCTGGCCATTGTGCGAGATATCGCACTTCTGCACGGTGCCACCGTGAGCCTGGGCGCCAGCCCGTGGGGCGGAGTCAGCGTGGCCATTCACTTCGAGCAATGAAGGATGCCCGCCTGGCGAAACACTCACCTCAACCCTCCGCACAATCGAAGGAATCGATCCCAATGGCCGAAGAATTCGAAGTTCCGAGTCCCCACGAGCGTCGCGTCGAGAGTGCCGCCGAGTCGCCCGGCGACACGTTGGCCCAGCGCATCGCCCTCATGACTGCAATCATCGCGACGGTGGCCGCCTTCATCAGCTACCAGAGCGGCAGCGCGCAGAACCAAGCGATGTTCCTGAAGAATGAAAGCATCCTCAAGCAGGCCGAGGCATCCGACCAGTGGGCGTTCTTTCAGGCCAAATCGATGAAGGCGCAGCTCGCCGCTGATTTCGCAGTGGTCGCAACCGGCCCGCAGGACAAGGCCCGATTCGCTGCCGAGCAGGAGCGCGAGGACAAGGAACGCGCGGACATTCGCGCAGAGGCCACCAAGCTTCAGGCGGAGTCGCGAGAACTCGGCAGGAAATCGGAGGCGCGCCTGCGACCGCACGAGCGCCTGTCACTTGCGCTCACGTTCCTGCAGATCGCCATTGCATTGGCTGCGATCACGGTGTTGACACGCAAGAAATGGCTGCTTTGGGGAGCGAGCGCGTCGGCCGCGATCGGCGTCGGTGCTGCCGTGACGGCGTTCTTCCTATGAGGCGGGGCGCTACTCTGCCGGGACGGCAAGCCCACGCCGACAACAGGGCGGCACATTGATGGATGTCGTGCAACGGATCCTGGCGTTCAACAACGGTCGCGATCCGCAGAGATTGCGTCTCAAATATCGGGCCATGCGTGCCAGTGCCTTCGCCTTTTTTCGCGGCAGTGCCCATCTCTTTTACGACCGCCTGCCGCGCAACGGAATCTTCAGGTCGCCCCTGGTCTGGTCGTGCGGCGACCTGCACCTCGAGAACTTCGGCTCGTTCAAGGCGGACAACCGGCTCGTCTACTTCGACATCAACGACTTCGACGAAGCCGCCTTGGCGCCTGCCAGCTGGGACCTCGTGCGCATGGTGAGCAGTCTGAGGGTGGCTGCCGACAACGTCACGGTCCGCAAGTCCGAGGCGGAAGGTCTTTGCTCCCTGTTCGTCGAGTCGTACGCGACGGCTCTCGGGCTTGGCAAGGCGTACTGGGTCGAGCGCGACACTGCCGAAGGACTCGTGCGATCGCTCCTCGAGGGATTGAAGACGCGCCGACGAGCCGATTTTCTGAACAGCCGAACTCAAATGAAGGGGAAGGTTCGCCGGTTGCGAACCGACGGCATCAAGGCCCTGTCCCCCAGCAATCGACAACGTGTTCTCGTCGAAGGTTTCATGGCGGGCTTCGCCCTGACCCAGCCCGAGCCGGATTTCTACGAGGTGCTCGATGTGGCGCGCCGCATTGCCGGCATCGGCAGCCTCGGCGTCGACCGCTACGCGATCCTCGTGACGGGCAAGGGCTCTCCCGACGGCAACTATCTGCTCGACCTGAAGGAGGCGATGCCCTCCGTGCTGGTCTCCCGGGTCGCCGCGCGCCAGCCGCAATGGCCTACCGAAGCGCATCGTGTCGTCACCGTCCAGCGGCGTCTGCAGGCGGTCTCGCCGGCCTTTCTTCAACCGGTCCTCCTGGCGGAGAGCTCCTACGTTCTGCGCGCTCTGCAGCCGTCCGAGGACCGAGTGACCCTCGACGCGGCAACTCAGGGCCGCGGCGCATTGGAGCAGACGATGCAGACACTGGCCAGGATGCTCGCCTGGGCGCAACTGCGCAGTTCCGGGCGCGAGGGTTCCGCAACGGCGGACGAGCTGGTCGACTTCGGACGCCGCGCCAAGTGGCGGCAGAAGTTGCTGGATGCGTCCTTGGCGTGTGCAGCCCAGGTGTTGCGGGATGCGCGAGTCTTCGATGCCGCCTATGACACCGGTGCTTTTGATGCCGGCACGGCTTCGAAGGTCGGGCTTGCCTGAAGCCATCGCTCGTCAGGGCGGCTCGAGCAGTCGGTGGTTCGACGTCGGCGCCGGGCTGTGCGTCGCCGGACTGCTGATTCCGGAGGCGGTGGCCTATGCCGGGCTTGCTCGGTTGCCCGTCTCGCACGCGTTGACGGCTGCGCTGACGGGCCTCCTGGCCTACGCGCTGTTCGGCGGCAGTCGATTCGCGGTCATCGCGCCGACGTCCTCGACGGCAACGCTTGTCGCCGCCGCCGCCCTGACCCTTCCCGGGGCCGCGTACGCCGATGCCATCGTGGCGATCTCCGGACTGGCTGGCGTCATCCTGATCCTGCTCGCCGCCGGCCGGCAGGGACAGCTCTCGGCGTTCGTGTCCCGGCCCGTGCTGCGCAGTTTTGCTTTCGCGCTCGCGATCACGATCGTGGTGAAGCAGTTGCCGGACGCGCTCGGCTTGCCATCCGCGTCGACCTCGAGCCCGTGGCGCATCGCCTTCCAGGTGGTGACGCAACCGTCTGCCTGGCACGCCCCGACGGTGGCCGTGACGGTGGTCGCGGGAGCGCTGATCGTGCTCCTGCGACGGTGGCGCCAGATCCCGGCATCCATGGTGGTGATGGTCCTGGCCATCCTTGCGGCGAAGGCGCTCGACCTGCATTCGCTCGGCGTCGCCGAAGTCGGGGCCATCGAACGGCCCGCCTTCCAGCCGGGCGTTCCCGATCTCACGGTCGCAGCCTGGTTCGAGGCAGGAGAACTGGCGTTCGGCCTGACCGTCCTCATCGTCGCCGAGTCCTGGGGAAGCATGCGTACGCTGGCTCTGGCGAACGGCGACGCACTCGATCCGAATCGGGAGTTCCTGGTACTCGGTGCGATCAATCTCGGCACGGCGCTGTTGCAAGGCATGCCGGTGGGAGCCGGCTTCTCCGCGAGCTCAGCCAACGCCGAGGCAGGGGCGCGCAGCCGTTGGGCCGGCGCGGCGGCGCTTGTGGTCATGGTCCTGGCACTTGTCTTCGCCTTGCCCGCCCTGCGTTTGCTACCCCGTCCGGTCCTCGCCGTCGCCGTGGTCAGCGCCTTGTGGCATGCCCTGTCGCCGCGACCGCTCGTGGCGGCCTGGCGACTCGACCGCGATCGCTTCCTGATCGTCGCTGCGACGCTGTCGGTGCTGCTCTTGGGCGTCCTGAACGGATTGCTGCTCGCGGTCGCAGTGTCGGTCGTCGTCGCGCTGCGTCGATTCAGCCTGCCTGTCGTTCACGAGCTCGGCCAACTCCGGAACTCACGCGACTTCGTTCACCTCGATGGCCAACCGGACGTCAGCCGGGTGCCCGGCCTCCTCGTGCTGCGTCCCGAAGAGCCGCTGTTCTTCGCGAGCGCCGAACGAGTGGCCAACGAAGTGATTCGTCGTCTCGACGCGGTTCGCGCCGTCCAATCGCTCGTCGTCAGCCTCGAGGAGAGCGTCGATCTCGACAGTACCGCACTCGAGTGTCTGCGCGAGCTCGACGAGCAACTGCGCGTTCGCGGCATTCGACTGGTCCTGGCGCGCGTCAAAGAAGCCGTCCGGGACTTGCTGGAGCGATCCGATCCGGCTGGACTGGGCCACGCCGATCGCATGTTCTGGAGTGTCGCCGACGCGGTGCAGGCGATGAACATCCTGCGCGATCGCGCTCAGCACGCCGCGGCGGCGGAACCTTCCCCGTGACTTGAGGACAACATGTTCACGATCGACTTGAACACCAGGCGCTTGGCGCCGGAAAGCGCCAGCTCTTCGACGCGGTTCCCAAACGGTTCGAGGAGATGGCGGACGATCCGTATCGAAGCCTGGCCGCCTCGGTCGAAGACAAAGGGGGCTTTGCCAAGCCGGACCAGCCGTTCTTCGA
>JAYTHL010000027.1:0-2095 GCA_043732605.1 Rhizobacter sp.
CTGCCGAACATCGCCGCGATCCTGATCGTGCAGGCGACGATCCAGTTCGCGCTCGCCATCCTCGCCGAGGCCGCGCTCAGCTACCTCGGCCTCGGCACGCAGCCGCCGACGCCGTCGTGGGGCCGGATGCTCAACGAGGCGCAGCAGCAGCTCTTCCAGGCGCCGCAGCTCGCGGTCTATCCGGGGCTGGCGATCGCGCTGACGGTCCTCGGCCTCAATCTGCTCGGCGACGGCCTGCGCGACATCTTCGATCCGCGCCTGGCGCGGCAGCGCTAGCCTTCCGCGCAGGCCGATCGACCCGATTCGGCCCGCAGTGGTCGATGGGTCGTCAGGACGCCGCGGGCGCGACCAGCGCGCCCTCGATGCCGTGGCGCGCGAGCGAGCCGGCGACGCTGCCGCGCGCCTTGGCGTGCTCGACGAACGCCGCCAGCGCGGCCGCGGCTGCGTCGCCGCGCGCGGTCGGCAGGCCCATCGCCTGCTCGATCACCATGAAGTGCCCGGGCAGGAGGCGCAGGCCGCCGATGCGGGCCGCATCGGCGACGAGCTGCTGCTTGACTCCTGCAGCGACGTCGGCGCGGCGCGCCAGGAACTCGTCGACGACGACCGGCGAGGTCGGCGCGCGCTCGATCCGCGCCGCCTTCAGCTCGCGCGTCAGCCACAGGTCGTAGACGCTGTCCTTGCCGACGACGAGGCGCGTGCCGGCGCGATCGACCTCGTCGTTGGCGCGCAGCGGCGAGTCGTTGCGCACGAGGTAGGCGCCTTCGATCAGCACATAAGGTGCGGTGAAGCGGATGCCGTCGCTGCGCCCCGGGTCGATGGCGAAGAAGCCGACGTCGGCCTGGCCCGACTTCACTGCCTCGACCGAACGACCGGCGCTGTCGACGGTCTTCAGCTCGACCGGCACGCCGAGCACGGCGGCAAGCGCACGGGCGAGGTCGACCGACACGCCCGACGGCTCGCCGGTCGCCGGATCGCGCCGCGCGAGCACCGGGTTGCCGTAGTTGATCGAGGCGCGCAAGCGCCCGGTCGGCGCGAGGGCCGCGACGACCGCGGGCGACATCGGCGGCGACGCACAGCCGGCGAGGCCGAGAACGATCGGCGTGCCCGCGAGGGCCAGCAGGTCACGGCGCGAGATCGAGGGCGTCACGCGGCGATGGTAGTGCGGCGCCGACCGGTCGCGACGCGCCGGACCACGTCAGCGCGGCGCGGACACGCCTTCCGTCGCCGCGTCGCGCGCGGCGAGGTCGGCGGCGAGCGCGTTCAGCGCCGCGCGGTAGTCGCTGACCACCTGCGCCGGCGCCTTGGCGCGCGGCGTCAGCGCCAGCGGCAGCCAGAGCGCGCGGTCGACGCCGGCGAGCGTCGCGTGGCGGCGGATCTGCGGACCGGGCGGCGAACTCATCTTGCCGTCGCTGCTCTCGACGTCGGCCGCCTCGCCGCCGACGAACGCGCCGAGCAGGTAGAGCTGGCGATGCAGCGGTGACGCGCGCGCCTCGACCTGCGCGCCGACGCCGTTCTCGTCGGCCTCGAAGCGCTCGTTGAGCGCGACGTAGTCGCTGAGCGTCGACGCAGGCAGCAGGTCGACGCGGCCGATCCCGAACGCAGCCGCCTGGGTGCGCGCGATCGCGACGTGGCGCGCGCCGATCACCCGAGCCTTGGCCTGCACGGCGGGATCCGAATTGGCGAACGAGCCGACGAAGGTGCTGGCGTAACCGAGCTCGTAGCCGAGCCGGAACGCGATCGCGCGCCGGCCCGGCGCGCGTGCGAGCCCGTCGCGCGAGACGAGCGCGATCCGCTCGGCCTCGCGCGCGAGCGTCGCGTCGCCCGACGACGCGCCGAACTCGCTGCGCGCCATGCGGTCGTCGAGGCCGAAGAGCGTCGCCGCACCGCTCTCGAGCCGGCCGAGGAGCACGAAGGCAAGCGCGAGCGCTGCCGTGTAGGCCAGCACGCGCCAGATCTCGCTCCAGCCGACCGGGCTCGCTGCCATCGCGTCGTCGCTCCCTTCCGCGCTATCGTAGCCACGGTCGAGGCCCCGGGGAAACGGCAATGCTGGGTGGCGAGCTGGCCTTCCACTTCTTCAACGTCATGGTGATGACGG
>JAYTHL010000028.1:0-2090 GCA_043732605.1 Rhizobacter sp.
GCGCTGCAGGGCGTGGTCGCGGAGATCTTCGCGATCAGCCGCTTCGACCGCGTCCTCGTCGTCACCGCGACGCTCGACGATGCGCTGGCGAAGTGCTCACCCGAGGCCCTCGCGATCCATCGGAGCGGGAACCGGGGCGCCAACCCCGAGACCGCGCCGTGAAAGGCGTGCGCGTCTGGGGCTGTCGCGGCTCGCTGCCCGTGGCCCTCACGGCCGCCGGCGTGCGCGACAAGCTGTTGACGACGCTGCGCGCCGCGCGCGGCCGGTCGATCGCGACCGACGGCGACCTCGACGCGATCCTCGCCGGCCTGCCCTTCGCAGTCGCCGGCACCTACGGGGGACACAGCTCGTGCGTGCAGATCGACACCGGCGGCGCCGACCACTTCGTGTGCGACATGGGCAGCGGCCTGCGTCCCTTCGGCCAGGCCGCGTCCGCGCAGCGCCACGGCAAGCCCCAGACGTTCCACATCTTCATGTCCCACCTGCACTGG
Organism: Rhizobacter sp.; assembly: GCA_043732605.1. Taxonomy (GTDB): domain Bacteria; phylum Pseudomonadota; class Gammaproteobacteria; order Burkholderiales; family Burkholderiaceae_C; genus Schlegelella_A. The sequence continues at coordinate 492 of JAYTHL010000028.1, forward strand.
GACCACATCATGGGCCTGCCGTTCTTCGTGCCGGCCTTCATCCCGGGCAACCGGATCGTGATCTACGGCAGCCACCGCGAGCTCGAATCGGCGCTGCGCCGGCAGCAGGAGCCGCCGTCGTTCCCGGTCGACTTCAGGATCTTCGGCGCGACGATGGAGTTCGTGCACCTCGAGCCGGGCCCCGCGCACGAGATCGCCGGCGTGCGCGTGACGACGATGCTGCAGCGGCACGGCGGCGATTCCTACGGCTATCGCTTCGAGTCGGGCGGCAGGACCGTCGTCTATTCCACCGACTCCGAGCATCCGCTCTCCGACCCCGCGCACACCGAGCGCTTCGTCGCCTTCTTCGGCGACGCCGATCTGGTGGTCTTCGACGCGATGTACTCGCTCGCCGACGCGATCTCGGTGAAAGCCGACTGGGGCCATTCGAGCAACATCGTCGGCGTCGAGCTGTGCCAGATGGCGAACGCGAAGCACCTGTGCCTCTTCCACCACGAGCCCGTCTTCGACGACGCCGCGATCGATGCGATGCTCGCCGAGACCCGCCGGCTCGAAGAGATCACGCGCGGCGCGACGGCGCTGCGCGTCAGCGCGGCCTTCGACGGGATGGACATCGCGCTGTGACCGCGCGCGCGGCGGCCAGCGAGCCGGCGCGCGGCCGCGACCGCATCAGCATCGCCGGCGTCGGCGTCTCGATCGCGCTGGCCCTCCTTGTCTGGCTGCCCGCGCCGTGGACCGACCGGCTCCAGTCGGCGTGGTTCGACGCCTGTCAGCTGCTCGCGCCGCGCCAGGTCAGCACGCTGCCGGTGACGATTGTCGAGATCGACCAGAAGAGCCTGGTCGCGCTGGGCCAGTGGCCGTGGCCGCGCACGCGGCTCGCGCGCCTGGTGACGGCGATCGCTCGCGCCGACGCGGCGGCGATCGGCATCAACATCCTCATGCCGGAAGGCGACGCGCTCTCGCCCGAGCGGTTGCTGGCCGAAGCAAAGCCACAAGACGGCTCGGTCGCCGAGGCGCTCCGCGCGCTGCTCACCAACGACGCCGTGCTCGCTGCCGCGCTCGCGACGGCACCCGCCGTGCTGGTGCTCGCGGGCGCGAACGAGCCGACCGGCACGCCGCTGCGCGCAGCGCCGGTCACGGTCCAGTCGACGTCACCGGACCCGGCCGGCCTGATGCTGTCGACCCACGCCGGCGCGCTCACCAGCATCGACGAGCTCAACCGGCAGGCGAGCGGCTGGGGACTGATCTCGGTCGACACGACGCGCGGCATCGTGCGGCGCCTGCCGCTGGTGGCGAGCATCCAGGGCACTTTGGTGCCGACGCTTGCCGTCGAGATGCTGCGCGTCGCCTCCCACGCGCCGATGGTTCGCCTGGCTGCGTCCGGTCGATCGGTGACGAGCGTCTCGGTCGGTGACCTCCGGATCCGCACCGAGGCCGACGCCGCCGTCCGCCCGTACTTCTCGCGCCACCGTGCCGACCGCTTCGTCTCGGCCGTCGACGTGCTCGACGGCCGAGTCGATCCTGCGCTGCTGCGCCGCCAGCTCGTGCTGATCGGCTCGACCGCGATCGGCCTCGAGGAGATCCACGACACGCCGATCG
>JAYTHL010000029.1:0-7195 GCA_043732605.1 Rhizobacter sp.
GTGGGCGTAGTGCCGGTTCTTGGTCTCGTACTCGACGTGGGCGGTGTTGATGGTGATGCCGCGCGCCTTCTCCTCGGGCGCCGCGTCGATCTGGTCGTAGGCCTTGGCCTCGCCGCCATACAACTTGCTCAGCACGGAGGTCAACGCCGCCGTCAACGTGGTCTTGCCATGATCCACGTGACCAATGGTCCCGACGTTGACGTGCGGCTTGGTCCGCTCGAATTTAGACTTAGCCATTCAGAGTCTCCGAAAAAATATCCTTGAAGGGCTCGCGAAGCGATGCCCGCTGTCCTGTTTATGTCGCGCGGCCGGCGGTGACGCTGCCTCGCGACGTGACGATCGCGTCGGCGACGTTCTTCGGCGCTTCGCTGTAGTGCTTGAATTCCATCGAGTACGTCGCCCGGCCCTGCGACATCGAGCGCAGGGTCGTCGAGTAGCCGAACATCTCCGAGAGCGGCACCTCGGCCTTGATGATCTTGCCGCCGCCGACCATGTCGTCCATGCCCTGGACCATGCCGCGACGTGACGACAGGTCGCCCATCACGTTGCCGGCGAAGTCCTCGGGCGTCTCGACCTCGACGGCCATCATCGGCTCCAGGATCACCGGCGAGGCCTTGCGGCAGCCGTCCTTGAAGCCGAACGACGCGGCCATCTTGAACGCGTTCTCGTTCGAGTCGACCTCGTGATACGAGCCGAAGGTGAGCGTGACCTTGACGTCGACGACCGGATAGCCGGCGAGCACGCCGTTCGGCAGCGAGTCTTCCACGCCCTTCTTGACGGCGGGGATGAACTCACGCGGCACGACGCCGCCCTTGATCGCGTCGACGAACTCGAAGCCCTTGCCCGGCTCCTGCGGCTCGATCTTGAAGACGACGTGGCCGTACTGGCCCTTGCCACCCGACTGGCGCACGAACTTGCCTTCGACGTCGACCACCGGCTTGCGAATGGTCTCGCGGTACGCGACCTGGGGCTTGCCGACGTTGGCCTCGACACCGAACTCGCGCCGCATGCGGTCGACGATGATTTCCAGGTGGAGCTCGCCCATGCCCGAGATGATGGTCTGGCCCGACTCCTCGTCGGTCTTGACGCGGAACGACGGATCTTCCTGGGCCAGACGGCCGAGGGCGATTCCCATCTTCTCCTGGTCGGCCTTGGTCTTCGGCTCGACCGCCTGCGAGATCACCGGCTCCGGGAACACCATCTTCTCGAGCGTGATGATCGAGGACGGATCGCACAAGGTCTCGCCGGTCGTGACGTCCTTCAGCCCCACGCAGGCAGCGATGTCGCCGGCCAGGATCTCCTTGATCTCCTCGCGCTGGTTGGCGTGCATCTGCAGGATCCGGCCGATGCGCTCCTTCTTCCCCCGGATCGGGTTGTAGACCGAGTCGCCCGACTTCAGGATGCCCGAGTAGACGCGCACGAACGTGAGCTGGCCGACATACGGGTCGGTCATCAGCTTGAAGGCGAGGGCCGAGAACTTCTCGTCGTCGGCACGACGCCGGGTCACCGGCTTGTCGTCGTCGTCGGTGCCCGGCACCGGCGGAATGTCGACCGGCGACGGCATGAAGTCGATCACCGCGTCGAGCATGCGCTGCACGCCCTTGTTCTTGAACGCGCTGCCGCACAGCATCGGGTGGATCTCGCCGGCGATCGTGCGCAAGCGGATGCCGGCAGTGATCTCGTCCTCGCTCAGGATGCCCGACTCGAGGTACTTGTTCATCAGCTCCTCAGTGGCCTCGGCGGCCGCCTCGACCATCTTCTCGCGCCACTTCTCGGCCTCGGCCCGCAGCTCCGCAGGAATCTCCTCGTAGCTGAACTTCATGCCCTGGGACGCGTCGTCCCAGTAGATCGCCTTCATCTTGACGAGATCGACCACGCCCTTGAAGCTGTCTTCCGCGCCGATCGGCAGCGTGATCACGACGGGGTTGGCCTTGAGCCGGTCGATCATCATCTGGCGCACGCGCAGGAAGTCGGCGCCGACGCGGTCCATCTTGTTGACGAATGCCAGGCGCGGCACCTTGTACTTGTTGGCCTGGCGCCAGACGGTCTCGGACTGCGGCTGCACGCCGCCCACCGAGTCGTACACCATCACGGCACCGTCGAGCACGCGCATCGAGCGCTCGACCTCGATCGTGAAGTCGACGTGGCCCGGCGTGTCGATGATGTTGATGCGGTGCTCGGGATGCGAGAAGTCCATGCCCTTCCAGAAGCAGGTCGTCGCGGCCGACGTGATCGTGATGCCGCGCTCCTGTTCCTGCTCCATCCAGTCCATCGTCGCGGCGCCGTCGTGCACTTCGCCGATCTTGTGATTGACGCCCGTGTAGAACAGGATGCGCTCGGTCGTCGTCGTCTTACCGGCGTCGATGTGGGCCGAGATACCGATGTTCCGGTATCTCTCGATGGGGGTCTTGCGGGACATGTTCAGCTCCAGTGCGGAGATTCTCAAATGGGGCCGGTTTGCGGCCGTAGAAGGGGTGAAAAAAGCGTAGCGAGCGGCCGGGGGTTGCGAAGAGTAGCGGGGCCGTACTTCAGTACGGTGAGCGCCGCAATCGCAAGATCCGGTCGCGCAGCAGCTTCATGCGCTCCTTCTTAGAAGCGGAAGTGCGAGAACGCCTTGTTGGCCTCGGCCATGCGGTGCACTTCGTCGCGCTTCTTCATCGCACCGCCGCGGCCCTCGACGGCCTCGAGCAACTCGTTCGCGAGCCGCTGCGCCATAGACTTCTCGCCGCGCTTTCTCGCCGATTCCTTCAGCCAGCGCATCGCCAGGGCGACCCGGCGCACCGGCCGCACTTCCACCGGCACCTGGTAGTTGGCACCGCCGACGCGGCGCGACTTCACTTCAACCATCGGCTTGATGTTGTTCAAGGCGACGATGAAGATCTCGAGCGGATCCTTGCCCGACTTCTTCTCGACCTGGTCGAGCGCACCGTAGATGATGCGTTCGGCGACGGCCTTCTTGCCCGACTCCATGATCACGTTCATGAACTTGGAGAGATCGACCGAGCCGAACTTCGGATCGGGGAGGATGTCCCGCTTGGGGACTTCGCGACGACGCGGCATTGCACTTCCTTCTTTGCTTCAGTTGGCCTCGGACGATGCCCGTGCCTCGAAGGGCCACAAGACCCTTCACTTACTCGAACAGCCGACCCCTGGAGGCCGGCTTCATTCGCGCGAGTCCTACGCCTTCTTCGGGCGCTTGGCGCCGTACTTGGAGCGGGACTGCTTGCGATCCTTGACGCCCTGCAGGTCGAGCGACCCGCGGACGATGTGGTAACGGACACCCGGCAGATCCTTGACCCGGCCGCCGCGCACGAGCACGACGCTGTGCTCCTGCAGGTTGTGGCCTTCGCCGCCGATGTACGAGATGATCTCGAAGCCGTTCGTCAGGCGCACCTTGGCGACCTTGCGCAGCGCCGAGTTCGGCTTCTTCGGCGTCGTCGTGTAGACGCGCGTGCAGACACCGCGACGCTGCGGACCGCCTTGCAGCGCCGGCGACTTGGACTTGACGGTCTCGGTCTCGCGGCCATGGCGAACGAGCTGGTTGATCGTGGGCATAAAACTCGATTCGTTGCGAGGCGAACGACGCCTCTGAAGATCAGATCGACGGGATGCGGCGGGCTAAGCCCCCCGACGGGAGAGCTGCACAACCGCTGCAGGCCGTCCCCTGTGTGCCGGTCCCCGCACCGAGCCCTTTGGAAAGGCGCGGACTCGGGAAAGCCGACGATTGTATGCCGAGCGCCAGGCGCCTGCAAGGCGACCCCCGGCGAGCGCTTGCCAGCGCGCCGCCCGACGGGCCATGATGGCGCTTCGCAGCTGTTCGGACAGCGATGATCTGCGTCCGTCGCCAGACCGACGTTCCAGCCAACGCCTGCCCTCGATGCGGCGCCCCGGTCGTGGACGGTCAGCGCTTCTGCCCGGGTTGCGGACGCCAGGCGATCGCGCTTGCGATCCGCGCCTCGCAACCGCGTGCCGAGCTGATGGCGCGCACGCTCGTCGGCTGGGCCGCCGGAGTGATCGCAAGAGGGCTTGCGCAGGCCGCGATCGCCGTGTGTCGCGAGCACGGCATGGGCCACATCGGTCCCCGGACCCACGGCGTGTGCGCGCTCGTCGAGAGCGACCGCGACGCCCGGATCGCCTGGCTCGAGGCTGGCGAGCGACAACTCGCCCTCGGCTGCGTCAGCCACAACCACATCCAACTGCGCGAGCTCGCGATCGACGTCTTGCTCGAGCTCGGCGACGTCGACGGTGTCGAGCAGCAATGCGCCGCAATCGCCGCGTACACGGCGAACACCGCGAACGAGTCGCTGCCGATGAGCGAATTCTCGATGCCACGTGGTCGCGCCCTGGCGCGCTTCGGTCGCGGCGAGCGCAGCCAAGGCTTGCTCGACGACTTGCGCGCATTGCGATCGACCGCCTCGCAATCGGAGATGAACACGTTGCTTGCGACTCTCGACGTGGCGATCGCGGCCTTCGACGCTTCGTCGCGCTGAGGACGGCGATGTCGGGCGACACGCCGCGGATCGTCCTCGACACGAACGCCGTGCTCGACTGGTTCTACTTCCGCGACCGGCGCTGCGCCGGCCTGGCCGACGCCGTGACCACGGGCCGCGTGCGCTGGATCGCCAGCGCGTCGATGCGCGACGAGATCGAGCACGTGATGACGCGCGGCAGCCTCGGCGATCGCTGGCCCGACGGCGCGGCGTCGGTGCGCGACGGCTGGAAGCGCTGGGCGACGACGCTCGATGCCGACGCGCCGGCATCGCCCGCCGCGCTCCGCTGCACCGACGTCGACGACCAGAAGTTCATCGACCTCGCCCTCGACGTGCGCGCGGTCGCGCTGCTGAGCGCAGACCGCGCCGTGCTGCGCCTGGCGCGTCGCGCGACCGCCTGGGGGCTCGCGATCTCGGCGGTCGAGCATTGGCAGATCGACTCGTCGCCGTAGCGCGGCGCTCAAAAAAAAGGGCAGCCCGCAGGCTGCCCTTCGATCGCCCGACCCCGAAGGGCCGAGATCTCTCGCTCGCTTACTCGGTCGCTGCCGTCGCCGCGGCCGCTGCTGCGGCATCGCTGGCCGCATCCACCTGCTGCATCTGCACGGCAGCGAGTTCCTCGGCTTCCTGGACGGCGATGGCGCGGCGCTCGGCGTCGTCCATCGCTTCCTTGGCCTTCCTCGCCTCGTGGAACGCCATGCCCGTACCAGCCGGGATGAGCCGGCCGACGATGACGTTTTCCTTGAGACCACGGAGCTCGTCGCGCTTGCCCATGATCGCCGCTTCGGTGAGCACTCGCGTCGTCTCCTGGAACGACGCTGCCGAGATGAAGCTGTCGGTCGACAGCGACGCCTTGGTGATGCCGAGCAGGACGTCGATGTGGGTCGCGGGCAGCTTGCCCTCGGCCAGCATCTTGTCGTTCTTGCCCAGCAGCTCCGAGCGCTCCACCTGCTCACCGAGGATGTAGTTCGTGTCGCCCGGGTTCGAGATCTGGACGCGCCGCAGCATCTGGCGAACGATCACCTCGATGTGCTTATCGTTGATCTTCACGCCCTGGAGGCGATAGACGTCCTGCACCTCGTCGACGATGTAACGCGCCAGCTCTTCCATGCCCAGGAGCCGCAGGATGTCCTGCGGATCGGCCGGCCCGTCGACGATCGACTCGCCCTTGTTGACCACCTGGCCCTCGTGGACCACGATGTTCTTCTCCTTCAGGACGAGCTCCTCGTTGACCTTGCCTTCCGGGTCGGTGATCTGCAGGCGCACCTTGCCCTTGGTCTCCTTGCCGAACGAGACCGTGCCGGTCATCTCGGCGAGAGTGCCCTTGTCCTTCGGCGTGCGGGCCTCGAAGAGCTCGGCCACGCGCGGCAGGCCGCCCGTGATGTCGCGCGTCTTCTGGCCTTCGACCGGGATACGCGCGAGCACTTCGCCCGGCGACAGGTCCTGGCCGTCGCGGATCTGGATCAGCGAGCCGACCTGGAACGCGATCGTCACCGAGTGGTCGGTGCCGGGGATCTTCACCTCGTTGCCCGACGCGTCGATGAGCTTGACCTGCGGGCGAATCACCTTGGTCGCGCCGCGACGCTTCGGATCGATCACCACCAGAGTCGACAGGCCCGTGACCTCGTCGAGCTGCTTGGCCACCGTGACGCCTTCTTCGACGTTCTCGAACCTCGCCTTGCCGGCGAATTCGGTGATCACCGGACGCGTCAGCGGATCCCAGTTGGCCAGGACGGTGCCCGCCTTGACGCTCTGGTCCGACTTGATCGCCAGCAGCGCGCCGTACGGCACCTTGTGGCGCTCGCGCTCGCGGCCGTGCGGGTCAGTGATGATGATCTCGCCGGAGCGGGAAATCACGACCAGCTCGCCCTTGCCGTTGGTGACATAGCGCATCGTCGCGTTGAAGCCGACCGTGCCGTCCGACTTCGCATCGACGCTCGACGCCACCGCCGCGCGCGATGCCGCGCCGCCGATGTGGAACGTGCGCATCGTGAGCTGCGTGCCCGGCTCGCCGATCGACTGTGCGGCGATGACGCCGATCGCTTCGCCGACGTTGACCAGGCCGCCGCGGCCGAGGTCGCGGCCGTAGCACTTGGCGCAGATGCCGAAGCGCGTGCCGCAGGTGAGCGCGGTGCGCACCTTGACCTCGTCGACCGCTGCCGTCTCGAGCGCGTCGAGTATGTCCTCGTCGAGCATCTCGCCCGCGGGAACGATGGTCTGCTGCGTCTCCGGGTCGAGGATGTCGGTCGCGGCGACGCGGCCGAGCGCCCGGTCGCGCAGGCTCTCGATCACCTCGCCGCCCTCGACGAGCGCGCGGATGTTCAGGCCGTTCATCGTCTGGCAGTCGTTCTCGATGACCACCAGATCCTGTGTCACGTCGACCAGGCGACGCGTGAGGTAGCCCGAGTTCGCCGTCTTCAGCGCCGTGTCCGCCAAGCCCTTTCGGGCGCCGTGGGTGGAGATGAAGTACTGCAGGACGTTCAGGCCCTCGCGGAAGTTCGCCGTGATCGGGGTCTCGATGATCGAGCCGTCCGGCTTGGCCATCAGGCCGCGCATGCCGGCGAGCTGACGGATCTGTGCGGCGGAACCGCGCGCACCCGAGTCGGCCATCATGTAGATGGAGTTGAACGACTCCTGGTCGACCTGCTTGCCGTGGCGGTCGGTCGTCTTCTGCTTCGACAGCTGCGACATCATGACCTTGCCGACTT
>JAYTHL010000030.1:0-7166 GCA_043732605.1 Rhizobacter sp.
GCCCAGACGGCTTGGTGGCGGGTCGTCGCGTCGTGGTCGATCGCCGCCGTCGTCGTGCAGACGCGACCCGCGACCGCGCGCGTGCAACCGGTCACAAGCACACGGACGAGTCCGGGGCGCAGTCCGGGCTGGAACTCGATCGAGAAGGCCGGTGCGGTCGCGCCGATGGCGGCGATCGGCAACACCGGGCGGCTCGTCGTCGGACAGCTGCATTGCCAGCCCGCCACGTCGCGCACGCAGGCCGACTGCAGCGGCGTGTCGACTCCCGCATCGCGCCAGGTCGCGGGCGCGACGATCGACGTCGTCACCGCGACGCTCAGCATGCGATCGCGCCACGAGCGCGCGGTCGCGTCCGCGCTCGGCCGGCAGTCGTCGTCGAGCCGCGTCGCATCGTTGGCGCGGGCGAGCGCCCATTCGAGGCCGGCTTCGGCGGCTTCGAAGGCCTGCGCGGTGCGGTAGTCGTTCGCCGAACGGCGCTCTTCCGCGGCGATGTCGCGGTGCGCGAAGGCGACGGCCAGCACCATGGTCAGGCAGAGGAGCAGCGTGACGACGAGGGCTGCGACGCCGCGCTGGCGTCGACCGAAAGAGTAGTGGCAATGCATGGTCGTCATCCTTCGCAGCTGCCGCGCACCGCGTCGTTGCGGGCGCGAACGCTGGTGTGCAAGGCGCGCGTCAAGGCGGTGTCGGTCGCCGAGCGCCCGGCGAGCGTCACCGCGAAGCTGCGTACCAGCTGGGTCGGCGGGCAGACCGCGCTGCCTGCGGCGCACGGCGTGGCACAGAAGGACGCAAGGCTGATCTCGTCGACGCGCGGCTCGACCCGGAACGTCGTGACGACGAGCGTCGCCGGATCGTTGATCGCCTGCCAGTTGCCGGCCCCGAGCTGCAGCTCGACCGCGCCGGCTCGGAGACGAAAGCCGAAGCGCTCGCTGTCGTCGACCGCGAGGCCGTCGCCGCTGCCGTTGGAAAAGCTCAGCGCGACCGCGCTCGAAGCGGCGAGCGCGGGCGCGATCGCCGCGTGCGGATTCGCGATCGGCGCCGCGGCATCGCCCTCGACCCGTACGCCCGACGCCGCCGCCGATCAGGGGCCCGCGCGCCGCAGGTCGCGGGCGACGAGTTCTGAGGTCGTGCGCAGATCCTGCATCAATCGCGCCTCGATCAGCGAGCGGCGCAGCTCGCGCTGATGCGTCCCGACGACGCCGGCCGCGGCAGCGGCGACGACGAGGCCGACGGCCGTGCCGACGAGAAGCTCGACCATCGACAGGCCACGCGAACGACTGCGGCGCATCACCGGCTCCAGCACTTGCGGTTGAGCTCGGCGCCGTTCGCCGTCGTCGCGTCGGCACCCGACGCGTAGGCGAGCATGGCGTCGGCCAGCGTGAGCCGCAGATGGCGGCAGCTCGCATCGCGTGCCTGCGCGCCGGTTGCGCTGGCGAGGACGGCGTAGCCGTCGGCGCCGTGCGACGTCACCTGGACGGTGTAGAGCCCGGCCGACGAGATGCCGTACACGCCGGCTTCGGCGAGGCTGCCGTAGCTGGCGTTGTTGGCGCGGTAACGTTCCTGGGCGAGCTGCGCCTGCATGAGCGCGACGAGAGCATCCGTGCGGCGGGCCCGCAGCACGTGCCCTTCGAGGTTCGGGTAAGCGATGCTCGAGAGCACGCCGGCGATGCCCGCGGCGACCATCGTCTCGATCAGGGTGAAGCCGCGACTGCGTCGGGCGCGTCGGGCGCAGTGGCGTGCGATGTTCATGCGATCTCCTTGGTGTCGGGGCTGGTCAGCAAGCGGTGTAGCCGGTGACGGCGCCGTCCGGCGAGCACGAACGCACGCGGCCGACGACGTTGATGACGTGATGGACGGCGCGGCCACGCGCATCGATCAGGCGCAGCGTCCCGGTCGGCGTGCTCGTCCCGTGGAGCGGATCGAAGACGATCGAGGCGACGTTGGCCGAGACGCTCACGCGCTCGCCGACTGGCAGCACGACACTTCGGATCGCGCTCGCGCCGGGCGCGCAGACGACGTTCGCGGGCGTACACGCACAGTCGCCGGCAGCGCCGGTGTGCACGATCCAGCAGGTCGCATCCGCACCGCTGCGAACGCTCAGGCGCAGCGACCGGTTGCGCGCCAGCGCTTCGCTGCGCACGAACTGGAGATCGGCCGCCAAGCCGGTCGCCGCGCCTTCGAGCCGGCGCGCCATGACCAGGCTGGCGAGCTCGGGGACGGCAGTTGCCGCGACGATGGCCGTGACGGCGAGCACCACCGCGATCTCGAGCAGCGTGATGCCGCGGCTGACGCGCCTCATCGCTGTCGTGCCATCGTGCTTCGTGTCCATGCGAAGCACTGTAGAAAACGCAGCGCCCGGAAGCGATCCCTCGGCCGGGCATGCGGCGGGGGTCGCGGAGAGGGCCCCCACGGGGGCGTCGTCAGCGGATCAGATGTCGCGGATCAGCTGACGGAACTCGTCGACGTCTTCGAAGCTGCGGTAGACCGATGCGAAGCGCACGTAGGCGACCTTGTCGATGCGCTTGAGCTCGCGCATCACGTGCTCGCCGAGCTTGGCCGAGAGCACTTCCTTGGCGCCGCTGTTGAGAAGCTTCTCCTGGATGCGCTCGATCGCCGCATCGATCTGCTCGACGCTCACCGGGCGCTTGCGCAACGCGAGCGTCATCGAGGCGCGGATCTTGGCCGGATCGAACTCGGCGCGCGTGCCGTCCTTCTTCACCACCGACGGCAGCGCGATCTCGGCATGCTCGTAGGTCGTGAAGCGCTTGTCGCAGCTCTGGCAGCGGCGACGGCGGCGAACGACGTCGCCCTCGTCGGAGTCGCGCGTCTCGACGACCTGCGTGTCCTCGTGGCTGCAGAACGGACAGCGCATCGGCGGGGCGCGCGATCTCTTAGCGGTAGACGGGAAAGTCGCGCGTCAACGTCGCGACCTTCGCGCGCACGGCGGCGAGGTTGGCCTCGTCGGTCGGGCGATCGAGCACATCGGCGATGAGGTTCGCGGTCTGCTTCGTCTCGTTCTCGGCGAAGCCGCGCGTCGTCAGCGCCGGCGTGCCCAGGCGCACGCCGCTCGTCACCATCGGCTTTTGCGGATCGTTCGGGATGCCGTTCTTGTTGCAGGTCATGTGCGCCGACTGCAGCACCGCCTCGGCTTCCTTGCCGGTCAGACCCTTGGGCCGCAGATCGACGAGCATCACGTGGCTCTCGGTCCGGCCGCTGACGATGCGCAGGCCGCGCTCGGTCAGCGTCCCGGCGAGCACGACGGCGTTCTTCATCACCTGCTGCTGGTAGACCTTGAACGACGGTTCGAGCGCTTCCTTGAAGGCGACGGCCTTGGCGGCGATGACGTGCATCAGCGGCCCGCCCTGGATCCCGGGGAAGATCGCGCTGTTGATCTTCTTGGCGACGTCCTCGTTGTTTGTCAGGACGATGCCGCCGCGAGGTCCGCGCAGGCTCTTGTGCGTGGTCGAGGTGACGACGTCGGCATGCGGCAGCGGATTCGGATAGAGGCCCGCGGCGATCAGCCCCGCGTAGTGCGCCATGTCGACCATGAACCAGGCGCCGATGTCCTTGGCGACCTTGGCGAAGCGCGCGAAGTCGATCTTCAGGCTGTACGCCGAGGCGCCGGCGATGATCAGCTTGGGCTTGTGCTCGTGCGCCAGGCGTTCCATCGCGTCGTAGTCGATCTCCTCGGCGGGCGTGAGGCCGTAGCTCACGACCTTGAACCACTTGCCGCTCATGTTGAGCGCCATGCCGTGGGTGAGGTGGCCGCCTTCGGCCAGGCTCATGCCCATGATCGTGTCGCCGGGCTGGATCAGGCCGAAGAACACCGACTGGTTTGCCTGTGAGCCCGAGTTCGCCTGGACATTCGCGAACTGCGCGCCGAAGAGCTGCTTGCAGCGGTCGATGGCCAGCTGCTCGGCGATGTCGACGAACTCGCAGCCGCCGTAGTAGCGCTTGCCGGGATAGCCCTCGGCGTACTTGTTGGTGAGCTGGCTGCCCTGGGCTACCATCACCGCCGGCGAGGTGTAGTTCTCGGACGCGATGAGCTCGATGTGCTCTTCCTGGCGCCGGTTCTCGCGTTCGATGACCGAGGCGATCTCGGGGTCGATGTGGGCGAGCGTGAAGACAGATCGATCGAACATGGAGGGCCGTCCTTCAAAGGCGAGCCGCGCGCGCTATTCGAACCAGTCGGCTCGCGGGGCAGCCCAGGCGAACGGCTCGATCGACAGGTGCCGCGCACGCGCCGACCGTGCTTCCCGGTGGTCGTCCACCTCGGGCTCCGGACCGGAGCCGCATCGCCAGTCGCACGGCGTCGCCAGTGTAGCGGAGGCCCGGTTCGCCGGGCGCCGGCGGGTCAGTTCAGCAGCGCGACCTTGTCGGTCGCGGCCACCGCAGGCGGCGCTTCCGCCGCAGGAGCGGCGGGCTCCACCGCCGGCGTCGGCGTCACGCCAACCGCAGCGGCCGGCTTCGTCGAGACAGTGGAGGCCGAGGCCGTGCGCACCTTGGCGCCGCCGGCGACCAGCCGCAGAATCGCCTGTTCGGCAAGGACCTTGGATGCGTAGCCGCCGTCTTCGCCGCTGTTGCCGGCGCCGACGTACGACCGTAGGCCCGCTTCGAGGCTGCCGCCCCGGGCGATGCATTCCTTCAGGACCTGGACGCCGACGCGCAGATTGGTCACGGGGTCGAAGGCGGCGTGGCTGCCGCCGAAGGCCTCGTACTTGTCGTCGTGCACCTTGGTCATGACCTGCATCAGCCCCTGGGCGCCGACAGGGCTCTGGGCGAACGGGTTGAAGCTCGACTCGACCGCCATCACCGCGAGGATGAGCGTCGGGTCGAGATTGACCAGCGCCCCCACCGTCCACGCTTCCTGGACGAGCCGGCTCACCGGCTCGGGGGCGACGTGATAGCGGCGGGCGAGCCACATCGCCACCGACGCTTGGGCACGACTCAGGTCCTTGGGGTCGGAGGCCGTGGCGCGGGCAATGGCGTCGGGCTCGCCGAGGATCGGCTCGTCGCTGGCGACGGTCGTCGCCTGGACCCGTGCTTCTTGGCGCGCCTGCAGCCAGCTCAGCGTCTCACCTTCGATGGCATGACGCACGTCGGGGCGACCGGCGGCGAAGATCATCAAGCCGAGGATCAGGAGCCCGAGCAGCGCCAGCGAGTTGTGGCCGATCTCGAGGAGCCCTTGGCCGACGTCCCGCAGGAACACGCCGCCCGAGCCCAGGACCGCACCGCGCCAGGACCGGCCCAACGACAACACACGCGCGACATTCGACATTCACTTCTCCCGGGTGGCGTCAGCGGCCGACGAATCGATCTGATGACCGGCACGGCGATAATTTCGGGTTCAAGAACCGAGCGAAGAAGCGATGCGCCCCGCGGGCACTGCCTTCTTCGTCCGTCTCTGCGCAAAGACGGTCGGCGGCGGAAACGGCGCGATTCTAGGAATCGCTTTAATGCCTGGTCAACCCTTGAAATTGCCTCTCTTATAACCATTGCGTATGAAATATTCGGATTTGCGCCAGTTTATGGCCGCGCTGGAGCCTGAAAGGGAGCTGGTCCGGGTCGCCGAGCCAGTCTCCACGCGCCTCGAGATGACAGCGGTCGGCGACTTCGTGCTGCGCCAGGGCGGCCCGGCACTTCTGTTCGAAAACCCGGTCGGTTACAACATTCCGGTCTTGACCAACCTGTTCGGGACGCCGCGCCGGGTCGCCCTGGCGATGGGCGCCACAGAGGTGAGCGAGCTGCGCGACATCGGCGTGATGCTGGCCAGCCTCAAGGAACCCGAGCCCCCGAAAGGCGTCCGCGACGCGGGCCGGCTGTTACACATGGCGCGGTCCTTGTGGTCGATGCGCCCGGTCCAGGCCTCGCGCCCGCTGTGCCGCGAGGTCGTCGTCGAAGGTCCGGACGTCGACCTGGCCAAGCTACCGATCCAGTTCTGCTGGCCCGACGACGCCGGACCCCTCATCACGTGGGGCCTGGTCATCACGCGCGGGCCGCAGGGCGGTCCGGCGGCGCGACAGCGCCAGAACCTCGGCATCTACCGCCAGCAGGTGATCGGTCGCCGGCAGGTCGCCATGCGCTGGCTGGCGCACCGGGGCGGCGCGCTCGACTTCGGGGAGTTCGCGACCACGCGGCCGGGCGAGCCGTTCCCGCTGGCGGTGGCGCTGGGCGCCGATCCGGCGACCATGCTCGGCGCCGTCACGCCGGTGCCGGACGCGCTCTCCGAGTACCAGTTCGCAGGGCTCCTGCGGGGCAGCCGCACCGAGGTCGCCGACTGCTCGGTCGGCGACTCGGGCGTGATGCTGCAGGCGCCGGCAAGCGCCGAATTCGTTCTCGAGGGCCACATTCCCGCCGCCCTGGCCGGTTTCGTCGGCACCAGCGAGCTCGGCGTATCGCTCAAGGAGATCGGCGGCTACCTGCATGCGCTCGAAGGGCCGTTCGGCGACCACACCGGCTATTACAACGAACAGGACTGGTTTCCGGTCTTCGAGATCGCGCGCATGACGCACCGGCGCGACCCGATCTACCACTCGACCTACACCGGCAAGCCGCCCGACGAGCCGGCCGTCCTCGGGGTCGCGCTCAACGAAGTCTTCGTGCCGATCCTGCAAAAGCAGTTTCCGGAGATCGTCGACTTCTACCTGCCGCCCGAGGGCTGCAGCTACCGGATGGCGATCGTCAGCATCAAGAAGCGCTACCCGGGGCACGCCAAGCGGGTGATGTTCGGCGTCTGGAGCTTCCTGCGTCAGTTCATGTACACCAAGTTCATCGTCGTGACCGACGACGACATCGACGTGCGCGACTGGAAGGACGTGGTCTGGGCGATCACGACGCGGATGGATCCGGTGCGCGACACCGTCCTCGTCGACCGCACGCCGATCGACTACCTCGACTTCGCGTCGCCGGTCTCGGGCCTGGGCGGCAAGATGGGGCTCGACGCGACCAGCAAGGGCCCGGGCGAGACCGCGCGCGAATGGGGCAGGCCGATCCAGCAGGACCCGGCGGTCGAGGCTCGGGTGGCGGGCGTGGTCGAGGCGATCCTGAGATCGCGCCCGACCTGAGCGCGACCTAGCTGTAGTTTCCCAAGAGGTTGTTCACCCGAGGTGAAGGAAGATGGAGGTGTCTGACGCCTTCCGACTGACTTCAGGATTCCTCGGATGAACACT
>JAYTHL010000031.1:0-7153 GCA_043732605.1 Rhizobacter sp.
GCTCGAGCCGGCGCTGGCGCGTCATGCGGTGCATCCGGCGCTGGCGCCATTGAATCTCGCAGCGCTGGCACGGCTGCCGTCGCTGCGCCAGGATCTGGTGGGGATCTGCGATCCATCGGACGCGACGTTCGAGCTGCGGCCATCGGCGGTTCGCTATGTCGCGCGCTTGCGTGAGCTCGACGCTTCTTGCCCGGAGCTGCTGCTCGCTCACGCCTACGTCCGCTATCTCGGCGACCTGAGCGGTGGCCAGCTCCTGCGCGACATCGTCGCCCGTAGCCCGGGTCTCGGTCCGCGTGTCGGCACCGCGTTCTACGAGTTTCGCGATGCGGCTCCTGCGCCCGTCCTCGCTGAAGCGTTTCGTTCGAGCCTTGACCGCGCCGCCGTTGACGGGCCGGATGCCATCGTCGCCGAGGCGCGGCTCGCGTTCACCTGGCATCGCGACCTGTTCGACGAACTCGCCCAGGGCTTCGGCCTCCCCGGGCCGGAGATGCCCTAGCAACGCGCGGCCGGATGCGCAAAGAGAGTTTCGTTGCGTTCACGTCGCAGGGGCGGCACACCGGTCACTTCGTCGACCTGCCGCAGCGGCGGTCGCCGACTCTGCGATGTGTCGACGCCGAGCGGCAGACCCCTTCGACGGGGTCTGTCGCTCCTGGCGCAAAAGCAGTAGAACCGCCAGTGCCTCGAGTGCGGTTCTGCTGAGCCGGCGCATGCAAACCCCGGCCTGCGCCGGCCACCGGTAGGGAGAAGCGGATGATGAAACCTAGGCTCTGGAAGTGGCTGATCTTCTTTTTCACGCGGCCGATCCGCTTCTCGGATCTCTCGGCGCTGGCCAGCCGGATGAAGCCGCGTCCGAAGGTCGCCCCACCCCCCGCGCCGCCTTCCGCCGCGCCGATCGACGTGCCGTCTTCGATACCGGCACCGGTGCGCGAGCGCAAGACTGCGAGGGTGGACGCTCGCCCCTCGGTCGTCTCGTCGATCTTTCACCCGAAGCTCGAGATCGGCGTCAGCGAGCAGCCGTTCGACACCCTGCCTGCCGAGCTGCGCGATGAGCTGCAGCGGCCGAGCACCGGCCGCCTGTAGGGAACCGGCGCGCGCGACGCCTGAGTCGTCGCAGAGCAGCGTCGCTCGCTCGCGCCGTTCACAGATCTTTACCCCGCCGTCAATCTGGCCTCACGCCGCCTCGCCACCATCTCTTCATTCCCGCGAGACGGGACGAACTGGAGCGATGACATGAGCACGGCGATTTCTTCTTCCATCAACCCGACCGCCGGACGCGTCCGCGTGGTGCTGCTCGGCATGGCGATGACGCTGCTCGCAGCGATCAGCCTGTCGGCCTGGGCGCAACCCGTGCCCCCGCCCCCGCCTCCGCCGCCCCCGCGCGGCATGATGGGCGACGGCGGTCCGGGCATGGGCCCGATGCACCACGGCATGCACGGCGGCGGCATGGGCGGCATGATGTTCGGCGGCTCGCCCGAGCGCATGGGCCGGATGATCGACCACATGCTCGACGGCCTGAACGTCACCGATGCCCAGCGCACGCAGATCAAGCAGATCGCCGCCGCCGCGGCCGTCGACCTGAAGTCGCAGGCGCAATCGGGAAGCGACCTGCGCCGGCGCGGCATGCAGATCTTCACCGCGCCGACCGTCGATGCGAATGCCGCCGAGCAGCTGCGCCAGCAGACGCTGGCGCAGCACGACCAGATGAGCAAGCGCGTGACGCAGGCGATGCTCGACGTGGCGCGCGTCCTCACCCCCGAGCAGCGCGCGAAGATCGGCGAGCGCATGCGCGACCGCCAGGCGCGCATGGAAGAGCGGATGAAGCGCATGGATCGGGAGCCGCGCCGATAATCGAATCGGAGCCGGCCTCGCCGGCGACGATTCGTCCTGAGCGCAGCGAAGGACCTCTTCCCGGCTCTCGATGACGCCACGCCTCCTCATGATCGACGACGACGCCAGACTGGCGTCGATGGTCTCCGACTATCTCGGCCGCGCCGGCTTCGACGTCGAGACCGCGGGCTCGCTCGCGTCCGGTCGCGAGCATCTCGCCGCCAACGTCTACGAGGCGCTGATCCTCGACCTGATGCTGCCCGACGGCGACGGCCTCGACCTGTGCCGCGAGCTGCGCGGCGCGAGCCGGACGCGGCAGCTGCCGCTGCTGATGCTGACGGCGCGTGGCGAGTCGATGGACCGCATCGTCGGCCTCGAGCTCGGCGCCGACGACTACCTGCCCAAGCCGTTCGAGCCGCGCGAGTTGCTGGCGCGCGTCAAGGCGCTGCTGCGGCGCGCGTCGCCGAAGGCCGCGGGCGACGACGTGCTTCGTTTCGGTCGACTCGAGGTCGACCTCGGCGCGCGCGTCGCCCGCCTCGACGGCAAGGGCTGCGATCTCACCGGCCACCAGTTCGATCTGCTCGTGGTCCTGGCGCAAAGCCCCGGTCGCGTGCTGACGCGCGACCAGATCATGGATTCGCTCAAGGGCCATCCGCTCGAGGCCTTCGATCGCTCGATCGACGTCCACATCTCGCGCATCCGCGCCGTGATCGAGGACGACCCGAAGGCGCCGTGCCGCGTGCTCACGGTGCGCGGCGCCGGCTACGTGTTCGCGAGGAAGCAGGACGCCGACGACGCTGCGACATGAGCGCAGCGATCCGCTTGCCGGCGCCCGATCGCGCCTCGCCATGAAGAGCCTCTACCTGCGCATCTATGCGACGGTGGTCGTCGTGTTGCTGTTGTTCGCGCTCGTCTCGGGCTGGGTCGTCGAGCGCCATCTCGACCAGGAGCGCGTGCGCACCGAGCAGGTCGTCAACGATCGTCTCGGCGCCTGGGCCGAGCTGCTCGAGCATTCGCTGCCCGGCGCCGACGCGCCCCGTGAAATGCAGGCGTCGGTCTTGCGCGAGTGGTCGCAGCGCCTGCGCGTGCCACTCGCGCTCGACGGCGCTGGCGGCGAGCGCATCGGGGCGTCCGATTCCTTCCAGCGCCGCACCGAC
The DNA here is from genome assembly GCA_043732605.1 of Rhizobacter sp. Taxonomy (GTDB): domain Bacteria; phylum Pseudomonadota; class Gammaproteobacteria; order Burkholderiales; family Burkholderiaceae_C; genus Schlegelella_A. Next base: position 2,985 of record JAYTHL010000031.1, read on the forward strand.
GAAGGCATCGTCAAGCCGTTCGCGTTCCGCCTCAACGACGGCCGCACGCTCTGGACGATGCGGCCCGGTCTGCGTCAGGCGGGCGCGGGCCCGCGCAACGCGGGCGCCGGCGGCGCGGGCGGATCGCCAGAGGAACGCGGTGCCCGCGGCCTGCCGCCGTCGCCACCGTGGCCGCTGCTGCCGCCAGGGTTGCCGCGGGGTGTCGGACTCGCAGTCGTGCTGGTCGCGCTCTTCGTCGCAGTCGCGGCCGGCGCATTCCCCGTCGTGCGTCGCCTCACGCGCCGGCTCGAGGCGCTCAAGCAGGGCGTCGAGCAGTTCGGCGCCGGCGAGCTGAGCCATCGCGTCGCGATCTCTGGCGCCGACGAGGTCGCGGCCGTGGCGTCGAGCTTCAACGTCGCCGCGGCGCGCGTCGAGGCGCTCGTGCAGTCGCACCGGTCGCTGCTCGCCAACGCCAGCCACGAGCTGCGCTCGCCGCTGGCGCGCATGAAGATGGCGGTGTCGATGCTCGACGAGGCGACGCCGGCGCAGCGCGACAAGCTCAAGATCGAGATCGACAAGAACGTCGCAGAGCTCGACAGCCTGGTCGAGGAAGTGCTGCTCGCGAGCCGGCTCGACGCGAGCCGGCAGGATGCGCTTCACCGTGACCGCGTCGATCTGCTCGCAGTCGCGGCCGAGGAAGCGGCGCGCGTCGATGCGATCGTCGATGCGCCGGCGAACGTCTTCGTCGGCGGCGACGAGCGGCTGCTGCGCCGAGCCATCCGCAACCTGCTAGAGAACGCGCATCGCTACGGCGGTGGCGACGTCGAGATCGGTCTCGCGACGCGTCAGGCCGGACCGGCACGGCGGCTTGTCGTGATCAGCGTGAGCGATCGCGGGCCGGGGGTGCCGGAGGTGATGCGCGAGCGCATCTTCGAGCCGTTCTTCCGCATGCCGGGCCATGCCGAGCAGGCGGGCGGAGTCGGCCTGGGCCTGGCGCTCGTCAAGCAGATCGCCGAGCGCCATGGCGGCACCGTGCACTGCGAGATCCGCGACGGCGGCGGCAGCCGCTTCGTCGTCGAGCTGCCGGAAGGCTGAGCGACTGCGCTAGGACGCAGGCGCCAGCGCCGGCGCCGCGCCACCCGCATCGCGACGATGGTCGCGGCGCAGCTTGGCGGCGAGAAAGCCGCTCATGCCGAGCGCCGCGGTGGCCAGGCCGAGCGTCGACATCGACCAGAAGCCGCGCGCCCCGAGCATCCACGGCGGCGTCGTGCCCAGGAGGTCGAAGGCGACGACGTAGCCGCCGCCGAGGCCGATGCCCCACACGGCAAGAACGTACACGATGACCGGCACGGTTGCGATCCGGTAGGCGCGCAGGACGAAGGCCGAGACCGTCTGCGCCGCGTCGGCGATGTGGAAGAGCGCGACCCAGGCGAGCAGCGGCACGGCGGCGGCGACGATGACCGGATCGGCGGTGTAGAGGCCGACGACCTGCTCGCGCAGAAGGTAGACCGCGCTGCCGAGCGCCGCCGCGATCAGCACGCCGATCTCGAGGCCGGCCCAGCCGACGTGACGCGCGTCGGCCGCGTCGCCCGCGCCGACGCGCTGCGCGACCAGCGTGCTCGAGGCGTTGGCGATCGCCAGCGGCAGCATGAACATCATCGAGACCATGTTGACCGCAATCTGGTGGCCGGCGACGGCGGTGGCGCCGACGCGCGAGACGAAGAAGGACATGAAGGTGAAGCCGGTCACCTCGACCAGGATCGACAGACCCATCGGCACGCCCAGCCGCAGCAGCGCGGCTTGGCTTTTCGCGCTCGGCCGGCCGATGCCGCGATCGAGACCGAAGGGCGCATAGAAGCGGTCGCGCTTCAGGACCCAGACGGCGGCGCCGAGTTGGCACCACATCACGAGCGCGGTCGCGAAGCCGCAGCCAGCCACGCCGAAGGCCGGCACGCGCAGCGTGCCGAACGGCGTCGCCGACTCGAAGCCGAACACCAGCAGCGCATTGACGGGCACCTTGAGCGCGAGCGCGACGACCTGGATCGCCATCACCGCCTTCGGCCGCGACACGGCGACGTTGAAGCCGCGGTAGGCCGTGAAGATCAGCGCCGGCGGCAGCGCGAAGCTGAGGCCGAGCAGGTAGACGCGCACCTTGGCGGCGACCTCGGGGCCGGCCCGCGCGAGCGCCAGGATCGGTTCGGGCGCGAGCAGCAGCAGGCAGCCGGGCACCGAGAGGGCGATCGCCAGCCAGATCGCCTGGCCTGCCTCGTGGCCGCTCTCGCGCAGCTTGCCCGCGCCGAACAGCTGTCCGGCGATCGGGCCGACTGCCAGGACGACGCCCATGAAGCCGACGAAGACCGAGACGTAGGCGGCGATGCCGATGGCGAGCGCGGCGAGATCGAGCGCCGAGACGCGCGCGACCATCACGGTGTCGATGGTGCTGAAGGCGAGGACCGCGACCTGGCCGACGAAGACGGGCCAGGCGAGGGGGGCGATGCGGCGCGCGCTCTGGCGAAGGCTGGGCCGCGTCATGTCGCGATGCGGTCCGGCGCGATGGTCGCGTCGGGCTCGACGATCGCGCCACTCGCCGGTCTGTCACCGTTGCGCTCGGCATAGCGGTTGAAGCGCCACGCCGTGCCCTCGCGCGTGATGCGGCGCCAGGTGGCGCGCTTCTCGGCGGGTGTCATCGAGGTCCAGTGCTGGACCTCGACGAAGGTGCGGCCGCAGCCCTTGCAGACCTCGTCGCCCTGGCTCGTCGAGCAGATCGCGATGCAGGGCGCGTCGGGCGTCGACGCGTACCAGGCAAGCCAGGCCTCACGCGCCGCCGCGGGCATCGTGTCCTCGTCGCGGTCGGCCTCGTGGTAGTACACCATGAGGGCATAGACCTCGGCGAGCGCGAGAACTTCGCGGCAGGCGGTGATGCCGTCCGGCGAAGGGCTGCGGTCGCGCCACCAGTTGATGGCCGATTCGATGTCGGTGATGTGCAGGGAAGCCACGGAGCGCAGGCGAAACGCGGAATCGTAGCCCTGCGCCCGCGCCGCTCGCGGGGAAGGGCTACGCAAACGGGGGGACGCCCCGCTGCGACGTCAGTGCGGTGCGCTGGCCGACGGCGCCGGCACGACGATGACCGTCGGCTGGCCGGTCGTGGTGGTTGTCGTTTCGCGCAGCACGCCGCCACCGGCGACGCTGCCCGACGTCGTCGTCTTCTGATTCGCGTTGGCCGGACCTTCGATGCGCGCCAGGCAATCCGGCTTGTCTTTGGCAGCGACGAGGTTGCAGCGATCGACCGCGTTCTGGCGTGTCGAGCCCTGGGTGTCGAGCGTGTTGCGCTTGCGCTCGACCTGGGCCGCGCCGGCCTCTTTCAGACACGTGGCGCGGTCTTCGGCCGTTCGGCCGGCGTCGCAATCGGCACGCTCCTTGACGTAGGTCGATTTCGCGGCAGTCGCGTCCGCGGCATGCGACGGCGATGCGGCCAGACCTGCAGCGATGCCCACGGCCACCAAGCCTGCAAGAGATGCAATGTTTCGTATCACGTTCGTCTCCTTCGGTGGGCAGCTGGCCGCGTCGACGACGAGACACGCTCTTGCCCGAGAGTGAGACATGACCGTAGTTCTCCGGGCAACGACACGCAGTAGGACGGCGCCCCGCTGGCGCGCCGCCCGATGTCCCGTGCTGGCCGGGCGGTGCCCGGTCCGGCGCTCTCAGGCGCGGTCGAACCAGATCGCCGCGCACAGCCCCGCGCCGACGAGATAGAGCAGCCAGGTCTGCCAGACGATGTACGGATAGAGCATCAGCGCCACGCCGAGCCAGCGCGTGCGCGGCCGGTCGACGCGCTTGCCGTGGTAATAGGCCGCGAGGCCGAGCAGGCCGAACAGGATGGCGCCGACAATGTAGGCAGGGCTCGGCAACGTGATGCCGAGCGCGCCGAGCGTGTCCAATCCGTCCTGCATGATGAATTTGCCGTCCTTGCCAGCACCTTACCGCCGATGGCCACGCGCTGCCGCCGGCGCCGGCTTCACCTTGATCGAGCTGCTGGTCGTGATCGGGATCGTCGCCATCCTCGCCCTCATCGCGCTGCCGGGCGTGCCCGACAAGCTCATCCGCGAGCGCATCGTCGAATCGATCCGTCTGGCCGACATCGTCAAGGGTCCGGTGGCGGCGTCGTGGTCGCAGAACAAGGGCCTGCCTCT
>JAYTHL010000032.1:0-2071 GCA_043732605.1 Rhizobacter sp.
GGATGGGCATGAACCAGCACCTCATCCGCTCGATCTGCGCGATCCGCGCGCAAGGCGGCGTCAACCTCGCCAACGGCGACAAGGTGATGCCCGATCCGATCCTGATCGGCCGCAACGCCGCCAAGATCGAAGCGCTCGCCAAGGCGCACGGCATCGCGCGCTGGGGCACGAACCTCGAGATCGCGCTCGCCGACAAGGACGACACCGTCTTCTTCGACGCCGGCACGACGCAGATGCGGCCGCAGCTCCTCACGCGCGCGCTCGCCGCCGGCAAGCACGTCTACTGCGAGAAGCCGATCGCGACCAATCTGGCGGAGGCGGTCGAGGTCGCGCGCGTCGCGCAAGCCTCGGGCCTCAAGCACGGAGCGGTGCAGGACAAGCTCTTCCTGCCCGGCCTGCGCAAGCTCGACATGCTGCGCCGCGGCGGCTTCTTCGGCCGCATGCTGTCGCTGCGGCTCGAGTTCGGCTACTGGGTCTTCGAAGGCGATCTGCAGCCGATCCAGCGGCCGTCGTGGAACTACCGTGCCGAAGACGGGGGCGGCATGATCCTCGACATGATGTGCCACTGGCGCTACGTGCTCGACAACCTGTTCGGCGAGGTGCAGTCGATCTCGTGCCTCGGCACGACGCACATTCCGAAACGCTGGGACGAGGACGGCAAGCCCTACCCCGCGACCGCCGACGACGCCGCCTACGCGACGGTGCAGCTCAAGGGCCTCGGCGGCGAGCCGGTGATCGCGCAGATCAACATGTCGTGGGCGACGCGCGTGCGTCGCGACGACCTCGTCACCTTCCACGTCGACGGCACCGACGGCTCGGCCGTCGCCGGCCTGCAGGAATGCCGCGCGCAGTCGAAGGTCGCGACGCCGCGCCCGGTGTGGAACCCGGACGTCAAGCAGTCGATGAACTTCCTCGACCAGTGGCAGGAGATCCCCGACTCGCAGGTCTACGACAACGGCTTCAAGATCCAGTGGGAGCACTTCATCCGCCACGTCGTCGACGACGCGCCGTACAAGTGGACGCTGGGCGAAGGCGCCAAGGGCGTGCAGCTCGTCGAGGCCGCGCTCGAGAGCTCGAAGACGCGGCGCTGGGTCGACGTGCCCGCGCTCGAGATCTGAGGTCACGATGGCCGGCTCCACGCTCTCGCTCCGCCTGCCGTCCGTCGATGGCCGCCTCGCGACCTACACGCTGCGCGGCGCCACGCCGTTCGCGGCGGCAAAGCCGGCGGCGCCGTTCGATCGCATCGCCTACTCCGCGGCGCACGTTGTCGCCGACCCGCTGCGCACCGTCGATCCGTGGGTCACAGCGGTGCTCGACTGGGACGCGACCATTGCCTACCGGCAGCGCCTCTGGTCGCTCGGCCTCGGCGTCGCCGAAGCGATGGACACGGCGCAGCGCGGCATGGGCCTCGACTGGCCGACGTCGCTCGAATTGATCCGCCGCTCGCTCGATGCCGCGAAGGACCATCCGAGCGCGCTCGTCGCCTCGGGCTGCGGCACCGACCATCTCGCACCCGACGCGGCGACGAGCGTCGACGACGTCATCCGCGCTTACGAGATGCAGATGGAGGCGATCGAAGCGCTCGGCGGCAAGCTGATCGTGATGGCGAGCCGGGCGCTGGCCCGCGTCGCCACCGGTCCGGCCGACTACGAGCGCGTCTACGACCGCATCCTGATGCAGTCGAAGGAGCCGGTCATCCTGCACTGGCTGGGCGACATGTTCGATCCGGAGCTCGCCGGCTACTGGGGCAGCGCCGACGTCGAGAGCGCGATGACCACCGCGCTCGGCGTGATCGCGGCGAATCCGGGCAAGGTCGACGGCATCAAGATCTCGCTCCTCGACAAGGAGCGCGAGATCGCGATGCGGCGCCGTCTGCCGGCCGGCGTACGCATGTACACCGGCGACGACTTCAACTACGCGGAGCTGATCGCGGGCGATGGCGTCGGCGCCGCGTGGAATCACGGCAAGAGCGACGCGTTGCTCGGGATCTTCGACGCGATCGCGCCGGCCGCAAGTGCCGCGCTGTCGGCGCTCGCCGCCGGGAACACGGATCGCTTCCACGCGATCCTCG
>JAYTHL010000033.1:0-2063 GCA_043732605.1 Rhizobacter sp.
GGCACCGCCCGCTCGATGGGCATCACCGTGGAAGGAGTCGTCTGACCATGGCCACCGAAAATTCCAAGGGCAAGCTGACCAAGCGTCAGAAGGCCACCGCAGGCAAGGTCGACAGCACCAAGCTGTATCCGCTCGACAACGCGCTCGCGCTGGTCAAGGAATTCGCGACCGCGAAGTTCGACGAGTCGATCGACGTCGCCGTGCAGCTCGGCATCGACGCCAAGAAGTCCGATCAGGTCGTTCGCGGCGCGGTCGTGATGCCCAGCGGCACCGGCAAGACCAAGCGCGTCGCGGTGTTCGCGCAGGGCGTGAAGGCCGATGAAGCCCGCGCCGCCGGCGCCGACATCGTCGGCATGGACGAGCTCGCCGCCGAGATCAAGGCCGGCAAGATGGACTTCGACGTCGTCATCGCCTCGCCCGACACGATGCGCGTGGTCGGCACGCTCGGCCAGATCCTCGGCCCGCGCGGCCTGATGCCGAACCCGAAGGTCGGCACCGTCACGCCGGACGTGGCGCAAGCCGTCCGCAACGCCAAGGCCGGCCAGGTCCAGTTCCGGGTCGACAAGGCCGGCATCGTCCACGCGACGATCGGCCGCCGCTCGTTCGAGTCCGACAAGCTGGTCGCGAACTTGCGTGCCCTGATCGAGGCGCTCAACAAGGCCAAGCCGGCGTCGAGCAAGGGCATCTATCTGAGGAAGGTCGCGCTGTCGTCGTCGATGGGCGTCGGTGCCCGGGTCGACGTGGCGTCGATCAACGCCCAGGCCGTCGCGGCCTGATCGAAACAAGGGCTGTCGCCGAGGAGCGGCGGCCGAAGAGATGGTGGGCCGAGCCGCCCGGGCAACCGGACGGCGCGGGTCATCGAAGACCGCTGGTGCCGCTGCCTGAACGGGGCGGCTTAATGGCCAGCGCAGATGGCGGTCCCGCCGAAGAGGTTGAGTCCTGTTCGGAAGGTCGCTGAACCGATGCAGGGCGCTTCACGGCGCCACGCATGACGACAAGGAGGGACTCTTGAGTCTCAATCGCAACGAGAAACAGACCGTGGTGACGGATGTGGCGGCCCAGGTGGCCCGCTCGCAGACGCTCGCTCTGGCCGAGTACCGTGGCATGACCGTCGCCCACCTCGATGTCCTGCGCAGGCAGGCCCGCGAGAAGGGCGTCTACCTGCACGTGCTGAAGAACACGCTCGCCCGCCGCGCCGTCAAAGGCACGCCGTTCGAAGTGGCTTCGGACGCGATGGTCGGTCCGCTGATCTACGGTTTTTCCGAGGACGCGGTCGCCGCGGCGAAGGTCGTTTCCGACTTCGCCAAGACCAACGACAAGCTCATCATCAAGGCCGGCGCCTACGCCGGCAAGATGCTCGACGCCAAGGGCGTGCAGGCGCTCGCCTCGATCCCGACCAAGGAAGTGCTGCTGTCGCAGCTCCTGGGATTGATGATGTCGCCGATCAGCCGGATGGCGCGCGTGCTCGCCGCCCTGGCCGAACAGCGCGGCGCTGGCGCCGAAGCTGCGGCCGAGCCGGCCGCTCCTGCCACTGAATCCTCGGCCGATCCGGCCCCCGCGGCTGCCTGAGCGCCCGCAGCAACCTCAATCTGAACTGGAAATCAAAATGGCATTCGACAAAGACGCATTCATCTCCGCCCTCGACAGCATGTCGGTGATGGAGCTCAACGACCTGGTCAAGGCGATCGAAGAGAAGTTCGGCGTCTCGGCCGCGGCGATGGCCGCGCCGGGCGGCGGCGGTGGCGGCGGTGCCGCCGCCGCGGTCGTGGAAGAGCAGACCGAGTTCACCCTGATGCTGTCCGAGATCGGCGCCAACAAGGTGCAGGTCATCAAGGCCGTGCGCGAGCTGACGGGCCTGGGCCTGAAGGAAGCCAAGGATCTGGTCGACGGCGCGCCGAAGCCCGTCAAGGAAGCGATGAACAAGGCTGACGCGGAAGCGGGCAAGAAGAAGCTCGAGGACGCCGGCGCCAAGGCCGAGCTGAAGTAATTCGGCGGTTTGTGTGTTTCGAAGGGCCGGATGGCCCTTCGAAAGCACTTGAAAGCATCCCGATCGACAATCGGGG
>JAYTHL010000034.1:0-2058 GCA_043732605.1 Rhizobacter sp.
CTGTATCTGCTTAGCGGTCGCGAGGCGACCGCGGGCGACGTGCTGAAGTCGTGCTGAAAGACGTGCGTCGGCTAATTGGCAAATACGGAAGGCGGCGACTTTCCGTGCAGGTGACTCGCGTACAAACCCGTGACGAAACCGCGCAGCGGCAGCGCGTTCTTGCGACGCGTCTGCGTGATGCTCATCCAGTGAGCGTGCGTCGCACTGCCGTTGGTCGACCGCGTCCCTCCTGTCATCGCGCGGTGCCGGGCGTGCGCGCGGATGTCGCGCTCGGTTGCGTTGTTCGTCGCCGGCACGTCGGGGCGGTCGATGAAGAGCGTGACGCCCGCCTTGTGCACGTCGAGCCGTTCTTGGAGCCGAACGATGTCGGGGAACGCGACCCAGTTGGTGCTGTTGATGATCTGCCCAAGGCGGATGCGAGCGCCTCTGCGCGCGCTCGGGTCGCCGCTCTGCGCGGCCGCCTTGCCCGCGACGTAGAAGGCAGTCAGCCGGTCGCGAAACTCCTCGGTCTCGGCGCATGGCTCGAGCTCGGCGAGCTTCTTGGCCTCGCGAATCGTGTGCGCGCCGCAGTAGCCGTGAAGCCAGTCATCGCGGCGCGTGTAGACGCCATAGAAGTCGCTGCACACGACGCCCTTGAAGTCCGCACCCAGCATCGCGTCGGCGACCCACGCGCCGCGCGACATCTCCACGCGGAAGACGGATACGCGGTCGGTGCGCATCAGCCACATCCAGCCCGGCACGCCCTCTTGCCGATGGCCCGACTCGTCGAGACCGACCACGTCCGAAGCACGCGCGACATTGACCAACTCGTCGTAGCTCGGCACCGAGCGGCGACGCAACCGGTCGAACATCTGCGACAGACCGCTCGAGGTGATCGAGATGCCGAACCACTGCCCGAGGAACGCGCCGATCTTACCGAGTGGGACGTCTAGCTCGAAGCGAAGGCCGAGCGCCATCGCTTGCACGTTGGGGCCGAGCGATACCTGAGCCACGCTCTTGCCCGCGTCGGGGGCGCCTGGCAGCTTCGCGGCCACGCGCTTGTTGCAGCGCTCGCAGCGGCCGACGTGCGCGACGTGGCGCGTGTGCTGCGGCTGCACTGGTGGAATGTCGATGACGACCGCACTCTCCGTCTCGCCCGTCGGCACGAGAGCGCCACCACAACTGCACGACGCGGGCATCTCGTGCTCGACCTCGTCGTCGATGCGATCGGGCGCAGCGGGCCGCGATCCGACGTGCCCCGCCTTGCGACCACGCGGCTTGCCCGTTCGCGCTTGCCGGGTCTCCGCACGCGAAGTGCGCCGCTTGCCACGCTCGCGGAACCCTCGCTTCCACTCCTCGATCTCCTTGCGCACTTTCGTCAGTTCCTCGCGCAGCGCACCCAGTTCGCGACTGCGTTCCTCGTCACGCTTGCGAAGCGCCGCGTTCTCCTTCTCCAGCTCCACGATCCGCTGCTGCTCAGGCGTCACGTGATCGGTGATGCTCTCCACCACGCTCGATGGAAAGAACTTTCCGCGTCAGGAACGAAGAATGGACCCACACAGTGGGACACCGCTAAGCAGATACTTCGCCAGGACGTCGTTCTCGCGACCGTGATGTCCCTCGTCCGGGGTCACGAAGCGGATGCCGTTCAAGGGTAATCCAGAGGCCTATCATCCCGCCGAAGGGCGGGCGCTTTCATTCATCGTCACGGTTGCGAGCACTTCCGTGCACCAGATTTCGCCAACCCCGGCAACGCCGGCCGACGGCTCCGAGACAAGCTCTGCAAGTTGGAGGTCTTGCTGGAAGGGACGACAAGCGAGGGAGAACGGGAAGCGGCGCGATTCGCCGTACGTCGCGTTTGTCAGCGGTTGGCCGAGATGCCTTCTACCGTCAGCAAGGGAAGGCAGGCTGCCCTCAAGGCTTGGGAAACGCGAAGGAAGAATAGCAAGCATCGCCAGGCCGCGCTGAAGGCTTGGGAAACCAGGAGACGGAACCAAGCCGTAATTCCAAGGGCCCTGGCGGCGCGATCACGGCCCCGGTCGGACATGAGCATGCAAGACTAATTCATCTTATCCTAAT
>JAYTHL010000035.1:0-2046 GCA_043732605.1 Rhizobacter sp.
CGACGCGGTCATGTGGCGGCTTTCCCGTTGCGAGACTTCGCCTTCGCGCGCCGTGGCTTGCCAGCCCCCGTCGCGAGCTGGTGGCCGGTGCTGACGACGAGCGCCTGGGCCAGGCAGAGCGGCCCGACGAGCGAGCGGAACGGCCGGCTCGAATCGTCGCCGAGCTCGAAGCAGACGTCGGCCGCGGGCTTGAGCGGTGAGAGCGCGCTGTCGGTGATGGCGACGACCGAGACGCCGCGGCTGCGGCAGGCCAGCGCGGTGTCGACGACGGCCGGCGTGTAGTTGCGAAAGCTCGCGACGAGCAGCGCGTCGCCCGGACGGATCGCGTGCGCGAACTCGCTCAGCATGCCGCCGAGGCCGTCGAGCAGGTGGGCGCGCAGCTCGAGCTGGTTGAGCGCGTAGGCGAGGTAGCAGGCGACCGGGACTGCGCGCCGCTGCGCGAGCTCGTGGATTTGCGGCGCGGCGGCGAGGATGGCCGCGGCCGCGCTCAGGCGATCGGCGTCGACGTGCTCCTCGAGCTGCTGCAGCTCGCCGATCGACTCGGCGACGAACTGGTGCAGCACGCCCTCGCGCGCCGCCGCGCCGCTGCCGCCGCGGCGCATCTTCGCGATCCGCTCGCGGTACGGCGTCGAGCGCTCGACCAGGTGGCTCTGGAACACCTGCTGCATCTGCGAGAAGCCGCTGAAGCCGAGCGCGTTGGCGAACCGGATCATCGACGAGGGCTGGACGGCGTTGGCCTGGGCGATCGTCGCGACCGTGCCGAGCGCGAGCTCGTCGGGCTTCTCGAGCGCGAAGCGTGACAGCTTGCGCAGTTGCGGCGAGAGCTGCGGATAGGCGCGCGAGATCGCCTCCTTCAGCTCCTCGAAGGTCTTGGCGCGAGCGGTCATGGGCAGCAGCGCGGGAGAGGCATCGGAACAAACCCGTGGACAGAACAAAAGTTCTTGTTGCCGAGAATAGTAGAACGTACATTTCTTTTACGTCACCGCGTTTCCCCGCATGCCCACCGTTCCGATCCGCGCCGGCCTCCTGCCCTGGCCGATGCTCCTGCTGCTGCTCGCGCTCGCGACGACGCCGCTCTGGCTCGCGCGCGTCGGCCTCTACCAGTACCTCGCGCTCGAGGTGATGGTCTGGATGCTGTTCGCGCTCGGCTACAACCTGATGCTCGGCACGACCGGCCTGCCGTCGTTCGGCCACGGCGCGTTCTTCGGCGTCGGCGCCTATGCGTTCGGCCTGCTCCAGCAGCGCGTTCTCGCGCACCTCTGGTTCGATCTCGTCGGCGCGGTGCTCGTCACCGCCGTGCTCGCGGCGATCGTCGGCGCCTGCGTCGCGCACAAGCGCGGCATCTATTTCGCGCTCCTGACGATCGCCTTCGGCCAGGTGTTCTGGTTCATCGCGGTGAAGTGGCACAGCGCCACCGGCGGTGAGGACGGGCTTCAGAACATCGTCCGGCCGATCGCGCCGTTCGGCTTCTTCGATGTCGACCTGCGCAGCAACGTCGCCCTCTTCTATTTCTGCCTCGCGCTCTTCGCGGTCGCGGTGCTGGTGCTGTGGCGGCTCGTGCACTCGCCGTTCGGCCGCGTCCTCGCCGCGATCCGCCAGAACGAGCTGCGCGCCGCCTTCATCGGCTACGACGTCTGGCGCTACAAGTGGCTGAGCTTCACGATCGCGTCGGCGTTCGCGGGGCTGGCAGGCGCGATGTTCGCGATGGCGCAGCAGTCGGCGTATCCCAATGTGATGAGCCTGCACTCGTCGGGATTCGTCGTGATGATGGTGTTGATCGGCGGCGGGCTCGTCAGTTTCTGGGGTCCGGCGATCGGCGCCCTGTTCTTCATCCTTGCCCGCGACGTGCTCGGCGCGGCGACCGAGACCTGGCTGCTCTGGTACGGCCTCCTCTTCGTGGTCATGGTGCTGTGGAAGCCGGAAGGGATCGCCGGCATCTGGCAGGACGCGCGCCGCCGTCGCGCGTCGGCGGCGCCGCGAACGGGCGCGGTGCGAGCCTCATCGCCGCCGCCCGAAGGAGCGCTCCATGGCCCTCTTTGAAGCGTC
>JAYTHL010000036.1:0-2042 GCA_043732605.1 Rhizobacter sp.
GGCCGACGACGCGCAGACCCAGGCTGCGCTGCGCGCCTTCGAGATCGTCCTGCTGAAGGAGATCGGATTGCTGCCCGATCTCGCCGTCGAGACCGCGTCGCGTCGCCCCGTCGTCGCCGACCGGCGCTACCTCGTGCTCGCCGATGCCGGCGTCGTCGAAACCGACGCTGAGCGCGACGCGACGACGAGCGGCGCGACGCTCGTCGCATTGCAGACCGCGCTCGACGCCGCCGACCTGCCGGCACTCCGGCGTGCCGCCGCCAGCGCGCTCGCCGAGCTGCGTCCGTTGCTGCGCACGCAGCTTCACTATCATCTCGGCACTTCGCAGCTGCGCACGCGCCAAGTGATGATCGAAGCGCAGGCGCTGGAACGATGAACCCACTGATCACGACCGGTACCGACGAGCGACGCGGCACGACCGCGCTCTCGGTCAACGTCAACAAGATCGCCCTGCTGCGCAACCAGCGCGATTTGACGATCCCGAACGTCGTCGCGCTGTCGCGGATCGCACTCGAGGCGGGCGCGAGCGGCATCACCGTGCATCCCCGGCCCGACGAGCGCCACATCCGGGGCCACGACGTCCACGAGCTGGCGGCGCTGCTGAAGGACTGGCCGCACGCCGAATACAACATCGAAGGCAATCCGTTCCACAACCTCATGCCGTTCGTGCGCGCGCTGCGGCCCAGCCAGTGCACTTTCGTTCCCGACAGCAGCGAGCAGGCGACGTCGGACCACGGCTGGAACCTGGCGGTCGACGGCGAGCGCCTCGCACCGCTGATCGACGAAGCGCACGCGCTCGGCGTGCGTGTGAGCCTCTTCATGGATGCCGATGCGTCCGCGATGGCCGGCGTGCAGGCGATCGGCACCGACCGCGTCGAGCTCTACACCGAACCCTACGCACGCGCGTTCGCGACCGATCGGCAAGCGAGCGTCCTCGCCGACTTCGCCGCCGCGGCCGACGCCGCCCGGAAGATCAGTCTCGGCATCAACGCCGGCCACGACCTGAACCGCGACAACCTCGGCCCATTCCTGGCCGCGGTGCCTGGCGTGCTCGAGGTCTCGATCGGTCACGCGCTCATCGCCGATGCGCTCGAGCTCGGGCTGGCAGAGACGGTGCGCGCCTATTGCCGCGCGATCGCGTCGGCCGGATCGCCGCGATGATCTTCGGCATCGGCACCGACATCTGCGACGTGCGCAGGATCCGCGCTGCGCTCGAGCGTCGCGGCGATCGCTTCGCCGAGCGCGTCCTCGGGCCGCACGAGATGGCCGTGTTCCGTGCCCGTCGTGCCCAGTTCGAGGAGCGCGGCGTGCGCTATCTCGCGACCCGCTTTTCCGCCAAGGAAGCGTTCTCGAAGGCGATCGGCCTCGGCATGCGCACGCCGATGACCTGGCGCGGCTGCGAGATCGCCAAGCGGCCGAGCGGCAAGCCCGAGATCCGGCTCAACGGCGCGCTGGCCGAATGGTTCGAGTCGCGCGGCCTCAGCGCGCACGTGAGCGTCAGCGACGAGACCGACTACGCCTCGACCTTCGTGGTCGTCGAGAAGAGGGAGAAAGCATGAACGACGCGCACGCTCCGGTCATCCTCGACGTCGCCGGCCTCGCGCTCGACCGCGACGACCGGCGCCGCCTCGCCCATCCGCTCACTGGCGGCATCGTGCTGTTCGCGCGCAACTGGCGCGACCGCCAGCAGCTCACCGAGCTCGCTGCCGAGGTGAAATCGATCCGCGACGATCTGCTCATCTGCGTCGACCATGAAGGCGGTCGTGTGCAGCGTTTCCGCAGCGACGGCTTCACTCAGTTGCCGCCGATGCGCGCGCTCGGCGAGCAGTGGATGGACGACGGCCGCGCCGGCCGCGGCATCGGCGCGATGCACGCGATGGACGCAGCGCGCGCCGCCGGCTACGTGCTCGGCGCGGAGTTGCGCGCCTGCGGCGTCGACCTCAGCTTCACGCCGGTGCTCGATCTCGACCACGGCGAGAGCGGCGTCATCGGCGACCGCGCGTTCCATCGCGATCCGCGCGTCGTCTCGATGCTCGCGGGCG
>JAYTHL010000037.1:0-2042 GCA_043732605.1 Rhizobacter sp.
ACCCCGAGTTCACCACCAGCGTCGCCGTGCGCCACCTGCCGGAGCAGTCGGATCGCGACGCGGGCCGCTTCGCGTTCGCCTACACGGTGACGGTCAGGAACAGCGGCGACGTCATCGGCCAGCTGATCGCGCGGCACTGGATCATCAGCGACGCCAATGGCCACGTCGAGGAAGTGCGCGGGCTCGCGGTCGTCGGCCACCAGCCGGTCTTGAAGCCCGGCGAGAGCTTCGAGTACACCAGCTGGATGCGCCTGGGCACGCCGCACGGCACCATGCGTGGCACCTTCTTCTGCATGACCGAGGACGCCCATCCGTTCGACGCCGCGATCGGCGAGTTCGGCCTTTCGCTCGCCTCATCCCTGCACTGAGCCGCAGCCGGGTGAAGAAGCGCGGCCCTGCGCCGTGGGACCTGACGGCGCTGCTGAACGCCGCCGACCCGAAGGCATCGATCGTCGAGCGGCATCTCTGGCTCGTGCGCCTGATGGAGTGGCTGCGCCACGCGCCGCTCGAGGCCGACGCCGGCGCCGTCGGCACGCTCGCCGCGACGCCGGCGCCGGCGTTGCGCCTGAAGCACCTGCTCGGCGTCATCGATCGCAACGCCGAGCACCGCGAGCGCGTCGGCGCGATGCTGGTGTCGTTCCTGCGCGAGGTCGACAGCGCCGCGCTGCTCGCCGACTTCGGCTTCGCGCCGCGCGCTGGCCTGTGGGCCGAGTTCGGCCGGCGCGTGCGCGCCCGCATCCTGCCGCTGACGCCGGCGACGAGCGACCTCGGCGAGCTCTTCGGCCTGCTCTTTCCGCCGAGCACCGACGCCGACTGGCTGACCCGCCTCGACGACGAGACGCTGGCACGCCTGGCGCAGACGCTGTCGCCGCTCGCCGACGACGGCAGCGACTGGCGCGGGCCGTTCCTCGAGGCGATCATGTTTCTCGCCAGCGCGGTCCGGTCGGCGGGCTTCTCGCCGCTGCTGCGCCAGCGGATGAGCCCGGAGCTGCTCGTCGACCGGCCGTTTCGCCAGCTCGCGCGCGTCGCCGAGGAGATCCGCGAGCACGCCGAGTCGAGCGAGCCCGAGGCGCATGCGCGGCTGCTGCAGGAAGCGCAGTACCTGCGCGCCCTGCTCGACGTCTGCAGGCGCTGCGCGGCGAGCGTCCACGAGCATCTCGAGGCGCACGGCGTCTCGGTCGACGTCGTCTTCGAGGTCGACCAGCTGCGCGAGCGCACGCACCGCATCGACCAGCTGCTCGGCTGCGTGCTGAGCGAGAACCCGGGCCGCGACCTGCCGCGCTTCGTCGCCGAGCTCGTCCACGCCGCCGAGGAGCGGCGCTCGATCCGCAACCTCTTCTCGCGCCACTATTCGCTGCTCGCAAGAAAGGTCGCCGAGCGCAGCGCCGCGACCGGCGAGCACTACATCACCCGCGACGCGGCCGCCTACCGCGCAATGCTGCGCGCAGCGCTCGGCGGCGGCGCGGTGCTCGGCGTCACCACGCTCCTGAAGTTCGCGATCGCCGCGATCGGCCTGGGCGCGTTCTGGGCCGGCTTCGGCGCCGGCGTGAACTACGCGGTCTCGTTCGTCGTCATCCAGCTGCTGCACTTCACGGTGGCCACCAAGCAGCCGGCGATGACCGCGCCGGCGATGGCCGACAAGCTCGGCGACGTCGACAGCGACGACGGCATCGAGCGCTTCGTCAACGAGGTCGCGCACCTGATCCGCTCGCAGGCGGCGGGCATCTTCGGCAACCTGCTCGCCGTGATCCCGGTCGTGCTGGTGGCGCAGTGGATCGCGAAGGCGGCGTTCGGCGCGCCGCTCGTCGAGACAGCCAAGGCCGACTACGTCCTGGACTCGCTCACCCTGCTCGGGCCGACGCCGCTCTACGCCGCCTTCACCGGCGTGCTCCTCTTCGCCAGCTCGCTCATCGCCGGCTGGGTCGAGAACTGGTTCGTCTGGCACCGGCTCGACAGCGCGATCGCCTGGAACCCGCGCATCCTGTCGCGCCTCGGCCCGGCCCGGGCGCGGCGCTGGTCGGCGTTCTGGCGCGGCAACATCT
>JAYTHL010000038.1:0-2036 GCA_043732605.1 Rhizobacter sp.
AGCCTCGTCTGCAGCGGATCAGTTCCACTCGCTGGCGTTTTGATCCCCGCACTGGCACACAACTTCGTTCGTCTTCACATCACTATTGCGACAGAACCGCGAGACGTTTGCGCACTTGCTCACGCCCCTGGCGCGCAACGGCTGAGCGGCGTTTCGCGTCGGGCGCGTCCCTCCTATGATCGCCGACCCGCCGCCAGTGCCGAGCGGCCGCCGACGCCATGAACCACGCCACCTCCGCCCTGCTGCACCCGATCCTGCGATGTTGGCGACCGGTGTTTCTGGTCGTCGTCCTGCCGGCGGTCTCCGGCGCGTTGCTGTGGGCGGCCAACGCCGTCAGCGACAGCAACCGGATTCCGGCCGAGATCGCCGCCTCGGCGCGCTCCACCGCCGTCATGCTGTGCGCCGAGGGCGCCGTCGGTCACGACGCCGACGAATCGCTTTGGGACCGGATCGTCAGCGCCGGAACGTTCCGCTGCACGTCGTGGCGCATGCGCGGCACGGCCTCGAGCACGACGACGGGCGCGGTCGACTGGCCGTCGTCGCCGAAGCGCTGACTGGCACCCGGCGGCCGCTTCTCACTCCCGTTCAGGCACCGGCACGTTGAAGCCGTTGAGCGTCGTCGAGACGAGTGCGTAGAGGCCGACGAGGTAGATCAGCTCGTTGGTGCCATGCTGGCCGAAAGTGGCGACGGCCAGGCGATAGAGCGGCTCGGGCAAAGTGCCGCCGCGGCTCAGCGCGTAGGCGAGGTCGTAGGCGACGCTCTCGTCCTTCGCGAGATCGTTCGGCTTGACGTCGGCGACCAGCGTCGCGAGCCGCTCGGGCGACATCCCGTCCTTCTCGGCGACTGCGATGTGGGCGTAGATCTCGTAGGCCGCATCGAAGCGCGCGCCGACGACGAGGATCGCGATCTGGCGGACGTTGTCGGGCAGAGCCGCGTTCTGCGTCATCGCCAGCGTCAGGTTCCAGATCGCGCGGCCGATCGCCGGCTCGTGCAGCCAGGGATTCCACGGGCCCATCAGCGCGCCGTCGTCGCGCTCGACGATGAACGCATTGAAGTTGCTCGCGATGCCCTTTCGCATGTCGTCGTAGAGAGGCTTCTGCTCCGGCGTGAGGTCGGCCGGAGGAATGAGGGGCAGGCGCATGGCGATCCTTGGAGAGAGGGAGGCAAGCAGGCCCGCGCTCGCCACGCGCCGGATCAGCGGCGGCCAAACCGGCGGCGCGCGCTCTCGAACATGCGCATCCAGGGGCTGTGCTCGCTGCGGTCGCCCGAGGTCCAGCTCATCTGCACGTTGCGGAACACGCGTTCGGGATGGGGCATGAGCGCCGTGTAGCGGCCGTCGGCCGTGGTCACGGCCGTGAGGCCGCCCGGACTGCCGTTCGGGTTCGCAGGGTAGCTCTCGGTGGCCTTGCCGTCGTGATCGACGAAGCGCATCGCCGCATGGACCTTGCCCGCATCGCCGCGCTGCGAAAAGTCGGCGAAGCCTTCGCCGTGCGCGACCGCGATCGGCAGCCGGCTGCCGGCCATGTCCGCGAAGAAGATCGACGGCGACGGCAGCACCTCGACCAGGCTGAGCCGCGCCTCGAACTGCTCGCTGCGGTTCTTCGTGAAACGCGGCCAGGCCTCGGCGCCGGGGATCAGGACGACGAGCGCGGCCATCATCTGGCAGCCGTTGCAGACGCCGAGCGCGAAGGTGTCGGGGCGCTCGAAGAAGCGCGCGAACTGCTCGGCGAGCACGGGGTTGAACATCACCGAACGCGCCCAGCCCTCGCCGGCCCCGAGCGTGTCGCCGTAGCTGAAGCCGCCGCAGGCGACGAAGCCCTGGAACAGGTCGAGCCGGGCCCGATTCGTCTGCAGGTCGGTCATGTGGACGTCGTAGGTGTCGAAGCCGGCGAGGTTCATCGCGTAGCTCAGCTCGACGTGGCTGTTGACGCCCTGCTCGCGCAGCACCGCCACCTTCGGCCGGGTGCCGACGATCGCCGCGGCTCGCGGCGCAGTGTCGACGATGTGCACGTGCAGGCCGGGGTCGTCTTCGCGG
>JAYTHL010000039.1:0-2029 GCA_043732605.1 Rhizobacter sp.
AGCGTGCGCGCAGCGACCTCCGCGCAGATCGCGCCGACGTCGGCCATCGCGTGCCAACGGCATCGCTGAACGAGAGGAAGAGCGGGCATGTCAGAGTCGAGAGCAACGGATCGCCGCGTCGGGAGCGTGCGCTTCGTGGACAAATGCTGCAAGCGCGCCATGAAGCCGCTCGTCATCGCCCCGTCGATCCTCCGCCGACTTCGGCCGCCTGGCCGCGGAGGTCCGCGCGGTCGATGCCGCCGGCGCCGACTGGATTCACGTCGATGTCTTGGACGGCCGGTTCGTTCCGAACATCAGCATCGGCCCGGTCGTGGTCGAGGTGGTGCGCCGCGCCACGGCCAAGCCGCTCAACGTGCACCTCATGATCGTCGAGCACGAGCGCTATCTCGACGACTTCGTGCGGGCCGGCGCCGACCACATCCTGATCCATGCAGAGCCGTCATCGACGATTCACCTGCACCGGGTGCTCGGCCGAATTCGCGAGCTCGGCCGAAAGGCCGGCGTCGTCCTGAACCCGGCGACGCCGGTCGCGCTCGTGACGGAAGTTCTCCCTCTGTGCGACGTCGTTCTCGTCATGTCGGTCAACCCCGGCTTCGGCGGCCAGTCATTCCTGCCCGAGGTGCTGCCGAAGATCCGCGAGCTGCGACAACGCTGCGACGATCGCGGCATCGATCCCTGGATCGAGGTCGATGGCGGCATCACGGGCAAGAACGCCGCGCAGGTCGTCGATGCCGGCGCGAATGCGCTCGTGTCGGGCACGGCGATCTTCGGCGCGCCGGACTACGCCGCGGCCATTGCCCAGCTGCGCCACTGCTCCTCGGGCTGACGGACCTCGCCGACGCAGGGCGCCCGTCAGGTGATGGTGGGAGTCGTCCTACGGCCGCTCCCGTGATTGCCCGGTGGCTGAATAGCCTACTGAGCGCAAGCTTCATGAGCGCGGTCGTCGATTGCGCGACCTCTCGACGTCATCCCCGGCGTCCTCCCGATCGCAGACATGACACCCGTGGCCTTGCTTTCCAATGGAAAGTACCACGTCCTGCTCAGCTCCGAAGGCACCGGATACAGCCGATGGAACGACCTGGCCGTGACGCGCTGGCGCGACGATGCGGTGCTCGACGCGGGCGGCACTTTCGTCTACCTGCGGGACGATGAGAGCGGACATCTCTGGTCCGCGGCGTCCCGGCCGATCCCGTCGCAGGGTGTTGTCCGTTTCGATGCCGCGACCACCTGCTTCGCGCGCCTCGAAAGCGATATCGAGACCAGCCTGCAGGTGGCCGTGTCGCAAAGCGGCGACGTCGAACTGCGCCGGCTTCGCATCACCAACCGGTCCTCGGGTCGGCGTGCGCTGAGCGCGACCAGCTTTGCCGAGATCGTGCTGGCCCGGCCCGCGACCGACGCAGCCCAGCCGGCCTTCAGCAAGCTGTTCGTCGAAACCGGGATCGATGCCGCGCTGGGCGCCATTCTCGCGACGCGACGGCCGAGCACCCCCGACGATTCGCACGCGTGGTTCTTCCACGAGGCCGTCGCGCACGGTGACGGCGACAAGGTTTCGTTCGAGACCGACCGACTGCGCTTCATCGGGCGCGGACGAGACGTCTCGGCCCCGGGCGCGCTGCAACGGCGCGGGACGCTGTCGGGTCACGCCGGCCCGGTGCTCGACGCCGTCGCGGCGATCCGGGTCGAGCTCGTGCTCGGTGAGGGCGAGTCGCGCACCATCGACTGGTTCTCCGGCATTGGCGCGACCCGCAACGCATGCGTCGCGCTGGCCGACGAGTGCCGACGGCCCGACGCCGGGCATCGAATCATGGACGGGACGGGCCGGTATCGGGCAGCGACCCTGGCGCGGATCGGCGCGTCGTCGGACGAGGGGCTTCTCTACGAGCGCCTGGTGGCTGGGGTGATCTCCGCCCGCACCGCGTGGCGCGCGGGCCCCGACATCGCCGCGAACCGGCGCGGCCAGTCGTCGCTCTGGGGCTTCGGCCTCTCGGGCGATGTTCCGGTCGTGTTGCTGGAGATGCCGAATGCCGAA
>JAYTHL010000040.1:0-7012 GCA_043732605.1 Rhizobacter sp.
CGTGATGAGCCCGCAGACGGGCAAGATCGCCTATCTGGTGCTCAGCCGCGGCGGCTTTTTGGGAATCGACGAGAAGTACGTCCCCGTGCCCTGGGGAGACTTCAGAGCGACAGCCAACGCGAACCTGCTGGTGCTCGATACCACGAAGACGGTGATGGACGGAGCGCCCCGGGTAAAGGAAGACCAGTTCTCGGCTCGCGGCGAATTCGCGCAGCAGAGTCAGAAGGTCGATGACTATTGGAAGGGTCACTTCGCCAAATAGACGCCGTGGTGTTCAAAGGATGCCCCACCTTCATCCGGAGCTAACAGAGATCAGGCCGATCCTCGAACGCCCAGCATCTGGTAGATGTTCAGGATGATCTCGAAGAGGATCAGGAGCACGATGGCGATCTCCAGCCGCAATGAACGCGCCGCGTCGATCAGGTCGGTCAGTGCTTGCGCCGTCTGACGGATGAAATCCACCTTTCGTGTCAAGGTCGCGGCGCGCTCCTTGAGCTCGTAGGTGTCTTCGAGGCGCGCATAGAGGCGCTCGAGGTCGAACCGCTCCCACAACACATCCGGCTTGTCGTCGATGGCGACGCGTCCGGACAGGCGATGCTGCACCTGCAGCGACATGCCGATCATGCGGATGACGTCGCGACGCGCGCCAGGCGAACGGCCGCTTGCGGCCAGTCTGCGCGCGAAGGGCTCGATCAGGTCGAGCACATGCGCGACCTCGTGTTCGTCACGGGCCAGCGCGACGCTCTTGGCCAACGCATCGGCGACCAGGAGCAGCCGATCGGCGGAGAAGCTCCTGAGCGCGATGTTGCCGCCTGGCGGAACCCGATCTTCCTTGTCCTCGGTCAGCTCCAGCCCTGCCTGCTCTTCTTCCGCCTGCACGTTCTCGCCGGAGACACGGGCTTGCATGCTCGACAGGAATTCACGCTCCTCAAGCGGCGTCAAGTTGATCATCACAACGACGCCATAGCGGAAGATGGCGACGTAGCCCGCATCGCCGACCCTGAACGCCAACGGCGTGCTGGACAACATGTCCGGGCGCTCCAGTCCCGAAATGTCGATACGGTGCCCCAGGAGCATCGCGCGCGCGGACATCAACCGCCCCTCAGGCCCGACGATTGAGCGTTCTTCCGCGGCGAGCGGGTCGTCCGGCTTGAGCATGCGAGGGGCTCCCGCCCGGCGGTCGATCGCTAGAAGCTGTAGCGGCCCATCAGGTCGATGCGCGACAGCGTGCCGACCTGTCCGGAGAAGGTCCTGCGCTCTCCATAGATCCATTCGGCGCCGAGGTCAACGTTCTTGATCGGCGTGTAGATGAAGTCGACGAACCCTTCCTTGAGGGTCCGGTTGTCGGCCCCCTGCGCGGTCTTCCCTCGGTTGAAGCCCAAGGACACGTTGCTCCGCAGTTTGTCGTTGAAGACATGCGAGTAGCCAAGGACGACGCCCTGGTTGTGATCGAAGGTGATTGCACCGGTGGTGGGGTCGATGGCGTAGCCGTTGGAGCCGTACAGAGCATCCACGTCTCCGTCGACACGCGTGTATTGCCCCATGAGCAGGTCCTTGTCGCCCAGCTTGTAGCTTCCGCCGACGCCGACGCCATAGCCGCGCTTGGTTTCGGTCGGCGACCGCTTCTCATGGGTCATCGCGCGCAGATTGACGGCGCCCCAGCCGAACGTCTTGTCGAGCCGCGCGACGAATTGCGGGATGCGCTCGCCGGAACTGGGTCCACCCGACGCATCGGCGGGATCTTCCGCGGCAAGCGTGACGCGCACGGCCGCCTTGGCATCGCCGAAGGCATAGCGGACCATGGAGCGACGCGAGAAAGGCGCTCCGATCGGGCCATTGAAGTCGACGGTCTCGGGCAGGTCGTCGAGGTCCATGAACGTCGACCACGTCTGTCCGATCAACCAGCCGTCGTATTCGCCGTAGGCGTGGCGCAGGCGGAAGCGATTGCGGTGGTCCGAGCCGTAGGAATAGAAGTCGGCCTCGACCTTGGTCGTGAACGGGCCGTTGGCCGTCGGCGTCGAGGTCGCGAAGCCCAGGCGCGATGTCTCTGCCGTGAACTGTGTCTTGCCCGTCTGCCCGCCCGCGTTGTTCAGCGGCTGGAAAGTCAGGTCGGTAAACACGTCTGGCGAGCTGGATTGCCTGAAATCGTGAATGGCGTGCGTTTCGCCGTAGCCGTAGAGATGAATCGAGGTCGACGTTCCCGGAACGACCATGCCGCCGGCGATCGTGCTCTGCGGCGCCGACGCGGCGGCCGGGGCCGCCGAGGCGATCTTCGGCGCCGTTCGCGGATCTGGTACACCGACCTCGGCCGGGGACTTCACGTCCACCACCTTGCGCCCCTTCAGGGCCTCAACCTCTTCGCGCAACTGCTTGAGCTCGAGGCGCATCTCCTCCATCGTCTGCGCGTGCGATGGAACGGCGGCAAGGGCAACGACGAGAGCGAGCCCGGATGTGAACGGAGGGAATTTCATCGAATGTCCTGTGCGATCGAGTTCGGGTCGAAACGAGTCACCGCTTCAGGGCGAATACACCTGAGTCAGATGCCCGGTGAACAGCATCCACATCGCCAGTGCACCGAGGATCACGAGCGCCGCTGCCACGATCAGCTCCACCTTGGTGTACATCGCCTCGCCCGGCGCGTGTTCCTTGCGTGCCCACATGAACACGAGGTTGCCGATGGCGAAGAAGACGGCGCCGGCAAGCATGTATTCGAGGCCGGCGGCGAAGACCAGCCAGAAGCCGTAGACGGTGCCGAGGACGCTGCTGACCAGCGCCGTCGTCTTGCCGATCTTCGCGGTGCCCGGGTATTGCCCCGTGGCCATCAGCTTCCACAGGAAGCCGGTGGCGCCGATGTAGGCCGGCAGGATCATCACGCCGGTGATGGACAGCATCACATTCCAGGCGTTGTTCGAAAAATAGACCAGAAGCATCATCGCCTGCATCACGGCGGTGGAAACCCAGAGCGAGACTGACGCAGAGCCGTTCTTGTTGGTGGTGGCGAACACCTTCGGGTAGGTGCCGTCCTTGGCGCCCGCGAAAGGCAATTCGGCGACGAGCATCGTCCAGACCAGCCAGCAGGCGAGGACCGAGAGCAACACGCCTCCGTTGACGAAGTACTCGCCCCACTTGCCGACGATCGAGCCGAGGATGGCGGCCATCGATGGAGGCGCGATGGCACCCAGTTGCGCCTGGGTCATGACGCCGAACGGCAGCACGGAGATGAGCACGTACAGCAGCACGGTGACGAAGAAGCCGAGGAGCGTTGCCCGGCTCACTGTCTTGGCGTCCGACCGGTCTGACATCACCACCGCACCTTCGATGCCGATGAAGACCCAGAGCGTCACCAGCATCGTGCTCTTCACCTGGGCGAGCAGGCTGCCCAGCGGCTTACCACCGCCCGAGACGTTGTCGCTCACGTTGCCCCAGAAGTCCGTCGTGAACAGACCTGCCTTCATCGAGACGGCAACGACACCGATGAAGACTGCGATCGGGACGAACTTGGCGATGGTGCCGATCACGTTGAGGGCCGAGGCGCTCTTGACGCCTCGCAGCACGAGCCAGTTCAGGAGCCAGAAGACGCTCGACCCGATCAGGATCGCCAACCACGTGTTGCCGCCCTTGAAGTACGGCGGGAAGAAATAGTTGAGGGTGTCCATAAGCAAGATGGCGAAACCGACGTTGCCGAACGCCGACGACAGCCAGTAGCCCCAGGCGACCTGGAAGCCGGCGTACTTGCCGAAGCCTTGGCGCGAGTACATGTAGATGCCCGCGGTGATGTCGGGCTTCACATCGGCGAGCACCTGGAACGTCCGTGCCAGGAAGAAGACTCCCAGCCCCGAGACGAGCCAGGAGATGAGCACCGCGCCGAGCCCTGCCTTCTGCGCCATGTTCTGCGGAAGGTTGAAGGCGCCGCCTCCCACCATCGCGCCGATCACGAGCAAGGTCATGGCGACCATGCCGAGCTTGGTCGATGACTGCTTGCTGGCCGGGCCGGCGGCTGCCCCGGGCTTCGGGACGGCGCCAGGTGTGGCGATGACTGCTGACATGGATCAATCCTCGGTAAGGCAAAGAACGTGATAACGGCCGTCAACGACCTCGACGCCATGGGTGTCGTGAGCGAAGCCCGGCATCTCGGCGTCGAAGGCCTCGAGTTCCTTCAGGTATCCGAGCAACGGACCCGTCGCTTCGCCGGCGTTCTCGCCGGGCATCAGCAGCGGGATGCCGGGTGGATAAGGGACGACCCCAGTGGCGACCGTGCGCCCGGCCATCTGTTCGAGCGGCAGTGATTCGACGCGGCCGTTGACGAGGCGCTCGTAAGTCGCGACCGGCGACAGCTCGGGCACGGGGAGCACGCCGAATGCTGAAGACATCAGCTCAGTCGTCTTGTGCTTCTTCACTGCCGCGAACATCGTCTCGGCCAGATCGCCGAGACCGAGCGAGCCGTAGTGCCCGGGGTGCGCGGCGACGAGCGCCGGGATCGCTTGCTTCAGTGGGGTGTTGGCCAGGAGGTCGCGATGAAAGCCGAGCAACGCGTTGACGAGCGTGCCCCATTTGCCGCGCGTCACGCCCATCGAGAACAGGAAGAGGCAGGCGAAGTCGGTAGTCTTCTCGACGACGATGCCCTGCGCATCGAGGTAGCTGGTCAGCAGCGGCGCCGGAACGCCGAAGCCCTGCAGATGGCCGTCGCGGCCCATGCCGGGCGTGACGACCGAGACCTTGATCGGGTCCAGCATGCAGTAGCCGTCCTCGAGGCCGGCGAAGCCATGCCACGCATCGCCGGGGTGCAGCACCCATGCCTTCGGGTCGTGCGCCAGCCGCTTCGGATCGGCGAGTTGGAACGCCGTCGCCCGATGCCCCTTGCCCTCGTCGACGGTGTCGGGCTGCCAGGCGCTGAAGAACCAGTCGCCCTTGGCTGCGAACTCGGCGTTGAGTCGCGCCAGGGTCTGCCGGAAGGCGATCGCCTCGGCGATCGACTCGCCGGTGAGCGCCTCGCCCGAGGGGCCATCCATCATCGCCGCCGCGATGTCGTTCGAGGCGATGATCGCGTACTGCGGCGAGGTCGACGCGTGCATCATGAACGCCTCGTTGAAGCGGGCGTGGTCGATCGGCCGACGTCCGTCGCGGATGTGGATGTACGAGGCCTGCGAGAGCGCCGCCAGCAGCTTGTGTGTCGACTGCGTCGCGAACAGGGTCGGGCCGTCGGGACGTGGAGCCGTCGGGTCGCCGCGCATCGCGAAGCGGCCGGCGTAGAGCGGATTGAAGCGCGCGTAGCCGTACCAGGCCTCGTCGAAGTGCAGGCGGTCCACCGACTTGCCGATGAGCGCCTCGACCCGCTCGACGTCGTAGCACAGGCCGTCGTAGGTCGAGTTGGTGATGACGGCGTGGACCGCCTCGCGGCCGATGCCGGCGGTGACGAGCGGGTTGGCGCCGATGCTGTCGCGTACCACCGACGCCTCGAGGTGCTGCGACGGAATCGGCCCGATCAGGCCGAGGTAGTTACGTGAGGGCATCAGGTAGGTCGGGATCGCCCCTGACAGCGTCATCGCGTGCTCGACCGACTTGTGGCAGTTGCGATCGCACAGCGCGATCTGGTCGCGCGTCACGCTCGCCATCAGGATCACGCGGTTCGAGGTCGACGAGCCGTTGGTGACGAAGTAGGTCCGGTTGGCGCCGAACACGCGGGCCGCGTTGTGCTCGGCTTCGCCGATTGGGCCCGAATGGTCGAGCAGCGAGCCGACTTCCTCGACCGAGATCGAGAGGTCGGAGCGGAACAGCTCCTCGCCGAAGAACTCGACGAAGGCGCGGCCGGCGGGGTGCTTCATGAACGCGGTGCCGCCGGCATGGCCGGGCGTGTGCCACGAGTACTCGTAGCGGTGCGCGAAATTGGCGAGCGCCTTGAACATCGGCGGCAGCAAGGTCGCGCGATAGCGGTCGATCGCGGCGACGACGCGGCCGCCGATGAAGTCGGGGGTGTCCTCGAAGAGCCAGACGTAGTCGTTGACTTCGGAGAGCACGTCGGCCGACATGTCGCCGACCGCACCGCTCGCCGCCAGCAGGAAGATCGGCAGCCGCGCCGCACGGGCGCGAATGTCGGCGATGACCCCGCGGGCCGCCTTGTGTCCCTTCTCGCCGGCCAGGTCCCAGTCGATCAGCACCGCTTGGAGCAGCGAATGCATGGCGATCTGCGCCTCGGCTTCGCTCGCCGAAGCGGCATCGATGACGTCGATGTCGCGATCACGCAATGCGGCCACCAGCGTCGCCGTGGCGCGGCCGCCGGCGGTCGCGCCGTCGAGGCCGTTGTGCACAACGAGGACGCGGCGGCGATACAGGATGCCGGGGAGGGCCTTCGTGACCGCTTCGTTGGTGGCGGCGGTCACTTCGGCTCCTGCACGACGTAGGTGTGGAAGACGACGCGGCCGTCCACGGTGTCGGCGTAAACGCCCTGCACCTCGAACTCGAAGCCCGGGAATCGGGTGAAAGCGTCCTCGAAGGCCAGGAAATAGTCGAGCATCGGCTGGGCCCGCTCGTCGTAGCGCTCACCCGGAACCACGACGCCGATGCCCGGCGGATAGATGAGCGCCAGCGTCGCCGAGATCCGGCCCTTGCACTGCGCCAGGGGCAGGTAGTCGACCCGGTTGCCGACGAAGGCCTCGGTCGCTTCCTGCACCGTCATCGCCTGCTCAGGAAAATGCTCGGCACGAAAGCAAAGGCGCTGCAGGGAAGAGATGTCCTGCTCGCGGTAGAAGGAATGCATCTCGTCGCAGAGGCGCCGCAGCGTGTAGCCGGCGTAGCGCAGCGGATAACGCGAGATCGTCGTCGGCAGCACGTCTTCGAGCGGCGCGTCGGCGTCGTACAGGTTCTTGAAGGCGACCAGTCGCGAGATCAGCGAGGCGCTCTTGCCGGCCTCGATGGCCGGCGTCAACAGGAAGAGGATGCTGTTGAGGTCGCACTTCTCCGGCACGATGTTGTTCTCGCGCAGGTAGGCCGCCAGCAACGTCGCGGGAATGCCGGT
>JAYTHL010000041.1:0-2028 GCA_043732605.1 Rhizobacter sp.
TGATTTATGCCGGGCGCCGGATTATGCCGGGTGCCTTCGGTCCTCTCGACGGCGCTGAAGCGGACCTGCGCGGCATTATCCAAGCACTCTCCTCGGTCCGGCATGTTGCTGGGTAGGGGACATTCATGTTCGATCCATGTTTCGCTGTTAGGTTTCGCGGTCCACTCGCACCGCACGTCGAGAGGTTCTGGACGTCGCTGATCGAGGCCGGCTACTCAAGGCAATCGGCGACACAGCTATTGTTCGTCGCCGCACACCTGAGCCGGTGGCTCGACGATCGGGGGACCTCGTTGCGCCGACTCACCGAGGAAGCGCTCGGTAGGTTCCTCGTTCACCGGCGACGTGCCGGCTACGGAGCATTCCTGACACGTCGCGCTCTCGCTCCATTGATCGACTGCCTGCGCCGAGCGGATGTGGTTCCCAAAGTGCCTGCAGCGACTCCCATGACCGCGATCGACCGGCTGTTCGTCGAGTACGAGGCACTCCTCATCGGGCAGCGCGGTCTTCTACTGACGACGCTGAGGACGTACGAATGGATCGTGCGGCGGTTTGTTGTGGCGGTCTTCGCAGGTCGGCCGTTGCACTGGCGTAGCGTGCGACCGGCGGACCTTCACGCCTTCATCGTCGGGATGGAAGGGGAGCCCATGAGCTGTCGGCGATTGGCGTCCGCGGCGCTGCGATCGTGGCTTCGCTTTCTCCACACGACACACCGGATCACCCGAGATCTCGCGACCGCCATGCCCCACGCCGCCAGCTGGCGGATGACGTGGATTCCGACGCCACTGACGGCGACGCAGATCGAGAAGTTGCTCAAGCTGCACGATGTCAGCACAGCGATCGGGTGCCGGGACGCTGCGATCGTCCGGCTGATGTTTCGGCTAGGGCTACGGCTTGGCGAAGTCGCAGGCCTCAAACTCGACGACATCGACTGGCGAGCCGGCGAGGTGATCGTTAACGGGAAGATGCGACGCGAGGGCCGCCTACCGATGCCGCCCGACGTGGGTGCCGCGGTCGCGAAGTACGTGACGGAAGCGCGACCGGTCGTTGCCGACCGCAAGATCTTCATCCGAAGTCGGGCGCCGCGTGTCGCGTTGACTCGCATCGGGATTCTCAACGCGGTGATCCGGGGCTTGCGGCGCGTCGGCGTCATGAAGGGCGGTTCGCACCTTCTGCGGCAGACAGCAGCGACGGAGCTGCTTCGACATGGAGCGTCGCTGTCTCAGGTCGCCCACGTTCTTCGCCATCGCAGCATCGACACCACGGCGATCTACACGAAGGTGGATCACGCCGCTCTCCGGACGCTCGCGCGTCGCTGGCCCGGAGGCGTCGCGTGAGTCGCGCTCCTCGTTCCCCACTGCATCGCGCCGTCGACGACTACCTTCGACTTCGGCGAATACTCGGCTTTAAGCTGTTTCACGAGACCTGGTGGTTGCCCGACTTCGCGACCTTCGTGAAGCAAGAAGGCGGCAAGGTCATCACCATCGAGCTCGCCTTGAAGTGGGCAACGTTGCCCGTGGATGTCGACCGAAGTTGGTGGGGCCGCCGGCTCGGAGCCGTACGACAGTTCGCGCGCCATCATCGTGCGGTGGATCCGCGAACAGAGATTCCGGGGCGAGACCTGATTCCATTTCGGACTCCTCGAAGAGTACCGTACCTCTACTCGTCGAAAGAGGTCGGAGCGTTGATGCGGGCGGCGTCTGGACTTCCGCAACCGATCCTGGCCGCGTGCTACGCGACGGCGATCGGGCTGCTTGCGACCACCGGCATGCGTGTTGGCGAGGTGCTCAATCTCGACGATAGAGACATCGATGGCGCTCGTGGCGTGATCGTCGTTCGCGGCGCGAAGTTCAACAAGACTCGCGAGGTCCCGGTCGACACGACCACGTTGACGGCGCTGCTTGCCTTCATTCGTCAACGGAATCGGCTGCGTATCCCTGGACACGGCTCGAGTCTCTTGATCTCGACCACCGGAGCGCGAGTTCGCTACACGGGATTCGGTCATGCATTTCGTCGTCTACTAAAAACGGC
>JAYTHL010000042.1:0-19660 GCA_043732605.1 Rhizobacter sp.
GCGTCCAGGTGCGGCAGCGCCAGGGTCTCGAAGCGGTGGCGGTCATCGTCGGCGGTCACGCGCGATCCTCTCTCTCCCGGGCGATACCGGCAAGGCGCACGTTTTATTCCCGACGGCGAGAATCGCCGGCGCGCATCCAGTGCGCGAGGGCGTCGAATGCGAGCTCGTCGCGCAGGACTGGATCGGGGTCGGCGAGGCAGTCGAGAAGCGACAGGGCGAGCGAGTTGCGCGAGGCATCGTCGGCGACGCGCCACGCGGCGCGCTTCGAGGCCAGCAGCCAGTCCTTCGTCGTCCCATCGGGCGGGCAGGCGGCGAACGGCGCCGCTGCGACCGTCGCGACGACGACGCCCGTGCAGATCCTGCAGGCTGCCTTCGACTCGACTCCCCCGCCGCGGTCTTCGCGACCCGATGATGCAGCACCGTCGCGCTACGATGCCACGTCGTCGCGGGCCGTCGCCTGCGCGTTGCCGGGGTTCTCGCATGCTCAGCCGAATCGTTGTCGCCCTCGCCGGATCGATCTTCGCCGTCACGCTCACGTTCGCGCAGGACGCACCCTCGCGCCTCGACGCGGTGCAGAAGAGCGGCAAGCTGCGCGTCTGCACGCCCGGCGACTACACGCCGTTCGCCCTCGCCAAGGACGGTTCGTACGAAGGCCTCGACGTCGACCTCGTGCGCACGGCAGCCAAGGCGCTCGGCGCCGAAGCGGTGTTCGTGAAGTCCGGCTGGCCGACGCTCATGAAGGACTTCGTCGAGCAGTGCGACGTCGCCGTCGGCGGCATCTCGGTGACGCTCGAGCGCCAGAAGACGGCGTTCTTCTCGCAGGCCTACATGGTCAACGGCAAGGCGCCGATCACGCGCTGCGAGAACGTCGCCAAGTTCCAGACCGTCGCCGACATCGACAAGTCGAACGTCACCGTGATCGAGAACCCGGGCGGCAGCAACGAGCGCTTCGCCCGCGCCAACTTCAAGAGCGCGAAGATCGTGATCTACAACGACAACACCACGATCTTCGACGAGATCCTGAAGGGCAATGCCGACGTGATGATCTCGGAGTCGGCCGAGACGATCGTGCAACAGCGGCTTCGGCCGGGCCTGTGTGCCGTCAACCCCGACAAGCCGCTGCAGTACGGCGAGATGGCGTGGCTGCTGCCGCGCGGCGATGTCGCCTTCAAGGCCTGGGTCGACCAGTGGTTGCACCTGGCCAAGTCGACCGGCGACTACGACCGCATCGCGGCGCGCTGGCTGCGCTAGAGAGCGCCCTCGCGGCGCGCGTCGCGCTCAGCGCGCCGTCGCGCGGCGCTCGAAAGGCGCGCGGTCGGGCCGACTCATCTCGACAGCGACGAATTCCGCGGCGGCTTCCGGCGACATGGCCCGCGTTCGCTCGAACGCATAGACGTCCTTCGCGAGGCGCTCGGCCTCGACCCGGGACAAGTCCTGATCGATCTCGGCGATCCGTTGCGCGCAGCGGTTGCGCCAGTCGGCGGAGTCCAGTGTGTCCAAGGTTTCCATGCCTTCAAGGCTAGTGCGGGGGTCTCGACTGCGTCTGTCCGTCGTCGGCTCGACGTGGTGTCAGGCGACTCCCACAATACTCTCGCCCGGTCACCCGGAAAAGCCCCAGTCATGTCGACTATTGCCGAGCGGACCTTGCCGAAAACCCTCGGCACGTTCCAGCTGTGGGGCATCGCCGTCGGC
Source organism: Rhizobacter sp. (assembly GCA_043732605.1). Classification (GTDB taxonomy): domain Bacteria; phylum Pseudomonadota; class Gammaproteobacteria; order Burkholderiales; family Burkholderiaceae_C; genus Schlegelella_A. Next base: position 1,693 of record JAYTHL010000042.1, read on the forward strand.
TTGGTGATCTCTGAAGAATATTTTGGCTGGAGCTACGACTGGGCGTCGGTGGGAACGCTCGGCTTTCTGGTCACCTCTGGCTTCGTCGCCGGGGTTCGCGACGCTGGTCGAATTCGTGTTCGCGCCGCCGGCGATCGCGCTGGCGATCGGCGCCTACGTCAATGTGCAGTTTCCGGCGGTCGAGCCGAAATGGGTCGCGTTCGGCGCCTACGCCGTATTCATGGCGCTCAACATCGCCGGCGTTCTCGGTCGCGCACTTCGTCAAGGGCGGCTGGTCGGGCGCCGACAACTTCAGCGCCGCCACCCTCCCGGGCATCGTCGCCGCGATCCCGTTCGCGATCTGGTTCTTTCTCGCGATCGAAGGCCGCGCGATGGCCGCCGAGGAAGCGAAGAATCCGAAGCGCTCGGTGCCGATTGCCTGCATCGGCGGCATCCTGAGACTGGTCGCGCTCCCGCTCGGCGTGATGGTCTTCGCCGGCGGCTCGGGCGACTGGACCAAGCTCGCCAATATCAACGACCCGCTGCAGCAGGCGATGAAGATCGTGGTCGGATCGAGCAGCGGCTGGCTGCACATGCTGGTCTGGCTCGGGCTCTTCGGCCTCGTCGCCTCGCTGTTCGCCCGCTGTGCGCTCTGGAACGCCAGCAGCGACGAGGTCGGCGTGCTGCAGAACGGCGGCGAGACGCACGAGCAGCGCGTCGTCGCCTCGACCGCGCTGCCGCCGGCGCAGTCGTACGCCGCGCCGGCGCGCCGGCTGCCGAAGCGATCAGGGCGACGAGGCGACGATCGCGAAGGAGCAACCGCTCCGGAACCTGCGAGCTGACATCAACGCCTCCGAAGTGACGGCGTCCCGACGGTCGCAAGCATCGTGCCCCGGTGGCCGCGTGCGTCGCTGTTGCAGACCGCGCCTTTCGCTTGCGAACCGCAACGCCTTGGCACACATCGACCTCGGCTTGCGTGAACTTCACCCAACGGTTCGCGCCGGTACAAACCGTTGCAGCGTGCAAAGCCGCACATCCGTCGATGCGTGCTTAGGATCGGCGCGAGCAGAAGGAGCAAGCCCATGGCGTTCGTGATGATTGCCACCGGCGCGACCAGCCGGTCGCGCGTCAGGACCGTGCCGGTGCGGCTATTGATCGCGCTCGCCGGTGCGGCGGCGCTCGCGCTGCTGGCATCGGGTGGCGCGATCGGCTACTGGATCGCCGAGCCCGGCGTTTCGCCGCCGCTGTCCGTGTCCGTCGCCGCCGAGGCTGCTGCGCCGGCACCGTTCACGCTCGAGCAGGTCGGCGCGATCTCGGGACGTCTGTTCCGCCTCGAGAGCGAGGCCGCACAGCTGAGCAGGCGGATCGGCTCGACGGCCTCCGATGCGGCGCCGAACCGTGTCGTCGGGACGCGACCCGAGCCGGCGCCAGTCGCGCCCGTCGGGCCCAGCGGCGGGCCGATGCTGGCGCCGCGCGCCGAGTCGGTCGACCTCGGCGCGCTCGACGCGCAGATCGGCCGCGTCGAGCGCCAGATCGCGACGCTCACGGGCGCGGCGGCGCAGCAGTCGATCGCGCTGATGCGTCTGCCCTCGCGCCTGCCGATCGCCGGCGCCGAGCTGACCTCGTCGTTCGGCAACCGCCTCGATCCCTTCGTCCACTCCCATGCCTTCCACGCCGGCCTCGACTTCGCCGCCCGCACCGGCACGCCGATCGCGTCGGCGGCCGGCGGCGTCGTCGCGTTCGCAGGATTCAAGCGCGACTTCGGCGGCGTCGTCGAGATCGACCACGGCAACGGCCTGGTCACGCGCTACGCCCACGCCTCCGAGCTGCTGGTCCACGCCGGCCAGGTCGTGACGCCGGGCGAACGCATCGCCATGGTCGGCTCGACCGGCCGCTCGACCGGACCGCACCTGCACTTCGAGGTGCTGCGCGCCGGCGGCCAGGTCGACCCGAAGCACTACCTAGTCGGCATGTGAGCGGCACCTTGTCGATGGCGATCGGATTCGGGCCCACGGCCTCGCAGCGGCTGAGCCATGTCGGCCTGGTCGTCGCGCCGCGGCGGCGCGCGCGATGGTGGCTCGGTGCCGCCGTCGTCGCAGCCGCCTGCGCGTCGGGCATCGCCGGCGGCTTTCTCTGGCGCGAGAGCGCGACGCCGCCGGCGCAGCCACCGGCCGCGTCGCCGGCCGAGGTGCGCGCGCTGCGCGATCAGGTCGAGCAGGGCCGCCTCGCGCTGCGCCTGTCGGATGCGCGCAGCCGCGAGCTCGAGCACCAGATCGACACCCTCAACCAGCAACTCGCCGAATCGCAGGAGCAGCTCACGTTCTTCCGCAAGTCGCGCGAGGGCAGGCGTTAGACACGCCGCATCAGGAGAACCGGTCATGTTCACGAGCTCGAAGAAGCGTCCCTTCATCAAGATGGCGGCGCTGTCGACGCTGATCGCCGACGGCGTCGAGATCACCGGCGACCTCGCCTTCGCGAGCGGCATGCGCATCGACGGCCGGGTCCGCGGCGATGTCACCGGAGCCGCGGCCGACGCCGGCGCGCCGACACTGCTCGTCCTCTCCGCGAACGGTCGCATCGAAGGCAGCGTGCGCTGCGGCGACGCCGTGATCAACGGCACCGTCGTCGGCGATCTCGACATCGAGCATCGCCTCGAATTGCAGTCGGACGCGCGCGTCACCGGCACGATCCGCTATCGCCAGCTGCAGATGGACGTCGGCGCGACGGTGCAGGGGCAGCTCGTCCGGGTCGAGCCCGAGCCGGTCGCGGACAACGTGGTGGCGCTGGGGGCGGACAAGGCCGGAGCGGGCGCAGACCGGCGCTGACCGGACGCGCGCGTCCCCCGAAGTCCGGATCGGTTTTCGGGCCGGATTCGCGGAGAGAGGTCGGCGATGGTGGTAGGGTCTCGCCCATGACTGTCTCCGAGTCGCGGCAACGACCGGACATTCCGACCCTCACCGAATCGCTGCCGCTCAGCGAAGCCGAGCTGGACGCGGCGCTCGATCGTGCCCGCGCGACGCTGCCGGACGATCCCGTGCGGTCCGCTCCGGGCGCCGTGCCGCCGGCGGCCGCCGCGGCGCCGCTGGCGAACGTCGACATCGAGCTGCCGTTCAAGGTCCGAGCCGACGACGCGACGCGTCGCCGCGACGCTGCTGCGGCTGCCGCGGCGCAAGCGTCGGCGCCGCAGATCGCGACGCCCTTCGCGCCGCTCCTCGACCGGCTGCTCGACGCCGGCCACGGCCCGTTCGGCCTGCAGGTCGACGTGAAGCATGACCATCGCGTCGTCGGCAGCTGGGAGATCGAGATCGGCCCGAGCGATACGGCCGACGTGCACGGGTCGCAGGCCCGGGCCGTGCTCAACGCCTGCGTCGCCGCCGACGGCAGTGTGCGGGCGACGGCGGCCTTCCTCGTCCTGCACCACTGGTGGGTCACCAGCGCCGATCCGTTCCAGCTCGACCAGCTCTACGAAGGCCTGACCCACGCCGTCCTCGACCGTTTCGAGTGGCTGATGGAAGAGCGCGCCGACCTGGCGCGGACCATGCCGCCGTACGTCGTCTATCTCGTCGACGGCCGGCAGAAGAAACCGCGCGTCTTCAAGGCGGCGCGCCTCGAGCAGTCGCTGCTGCGCGCGCTCGGCGATGGCCGGGCGGTGCCGGGGCTCGATCTGCACGTCGCGCACGGCCGTGGCACCGGCGTCTCGCCGCTCTCGGCGACGTTGCCCGACGATCTTGGCGGTGCGGACCAGATGTCGTCGGAGTCCGACCCGAGCGATGGCGAGAGCACCGGCCGTGCAACGAAGAAGCCGCTGCCGCCGGAGCCCGTGCGTCGCCGTGCCGACGAGGTGTTCGTGCCGGAGCGCTTGTCGCAAGCCAACCTGCGCTGGATGCGCAAGGGGTCGGGCGAGCCGCAATGAGCGCGGCCCCCGGGCCGGTCACTCGAGCACGATCCCCGCGTCCTTGACCAGCCTGGCCCACTTGGCCTGCTCGTCGGCGATGAAGCGGCCGAACTCGGCGGCGGTGCCGGTGCCCGGCTCGGCGCCCTTGGCGACGAGATCCTTCTTCACCTCGGGCATCGCCAGCACCCTGGCGACGTCGTCGTGCAACTTCGCGATCACCGCCGGCGGCGTCGCCTTCGGCGCGAGCAGGCCGAACCAGCCCTGGGCCTGGTAGCCGGGCAGTCCCGAGGCCGCGACCGTCGGCAATTGCGGCAGCGCCTCGAGCGGCTGCGTGCCGGTGACGGCGATCGCCTTCAGCCGGCCCGACGAGAGCTGCGGGATCACGGTCTGCGTCGGCGCGAACATCAGCTCGATCTGGCCGCCGAGCAGGTCGGTGAGCGCCTGGCCCGTGCCCTTGTACGGCACATGCTGCATGTCGACCTTGGCCTGCGCCTTGAACAGCTCGCCGGAAAGATGCGAGGCCGCGCCGATGCCCGACGAGCCGAAGTGGAGCTTGCCCGGATTGGCCTTGGCGTAGGCGATGAGCTCCTTCACGTTGGCGATCGGTACGCTGGCGTTGAGCGCGACGACGTAGGCCTCGGCCGAGACGAGCGCGACCGGCGCGAGCTTCGGCAGGTTCTTCTCGGTGATCGCAGCGGTGGAGGCCATCACAAGCGTGTAGCCGTCGGCTGCGGCATTGGCCACCTGCTCGGTGCCGATGTGCCCGCTCGCGCCCGGCCGGTTCTCGACGATCACGCTCTGGCCCCACATCGCGCTCAGCTTGGGGGCGAGCGTGCGCGCCAGCGAGTCGGCGCCGCCGGCGGGCGGAAAGGGCACGACGATGGTCACCGTCTTTGCGGGAAAGGCCTGGGCAGACGCGAAGCCCGCGGCGAGGGCGAGTGACGCCGCGAGCGCCGCGATGGCGGCGCGGCGCGCGAAGTGTTCGAAGGGGTTCATGCGGATCGGATGAAGTGATCGGGAGGCAGGCCGCGCGTTTGCCTGCGCGCGTCTCACGCAGGCAAACGCGGTCTCAGCGTCGGAGCGATCTTACGAGCCGACGCGGCGATCGCTGCGCATCTCCGTTGCGCTGCGTTCGTGTCACCTCGTTCGTTCGATCACCTTTGTCCGGAGCTTTGATGAATCCAGTTCCCCCAGTCGTCGCCACTGTCGTGGCGATCGCCGCCCTCGCCGCCGCCTCGACCACGCTGGCCGCCGACCCCGCCGCCTCCGATGCCGGCAAGCCCGGCGCCGTCAAGACGGCGATTGCCAGGGGAGTCGGCAAGATCCGCGCTGACGCCGACATGCTCGACGTCCTGAAGGCGCATGCGAGCCTGAATCCGAAGGCGATCGAGAAGGTCGACGTCGCGACGGCACGCGCCAACCCGACGATCGCCGACGCGGTCGACGTCGTGCTCAAGCAGCAAGGCAAGAGCACGAATCCCGACGAGCTCGTCCCCGGCGTCACCACCAAGGACATCAGTGTTCAGGGCGCGGCCGGGATGCTGCCGGCGACGGTGTACACGCCGGCCGGCGCCGGTCCGTTCCCGGTGGTCGTGTACTTCCACGGCGGCGGCTGGGTCATCGCCGACCGCAAGGTCTACGACGGCGGCGCGCGCGGCATCGCCAAGCAGGCGAACGCGGTCGTCGTCTCGGTCGACTACCGGCAGGCACCGGAAAACAAGTTTCCGGCAGCCTGGGACGACGCGCTTGCGGCGTACAAGTGGGCGCTGGCGAACGCGGCGTCGATCAAGGGCGATCCGAAGAAGGTCGCGCTGGCAGGCGAGAGCGCTGGCGGCAACCTCGCGCTGGCCACGGCGATCGCTGCGCGCGACGCCGGCCTGCAGCAGCCGGCCCACGTGCTCGCCGTCTATCCGGTGACGCAGACCAGTCTCAACACCGAGTCGTACATCGAGAACGCCGTCGCCCAGCCGCTCAACCGCGCGACGGTGAAGTGGTTCGTCGACCACCTCGTGAACTCCCCCGCCGACCTGAAGGATCCGCGCCTGCAGCTCGTCGACGCCAAGCTCGCCGGCATGGCGCCCGGCGTGACGATCATCAACGCGCGCATCGACCCGCTGCGCGCCGACGGCTCGCGCATGGCCGCGGCGCTCAAGAAGGCCGGCGTGCCGGTCGATCGCCGCGAGTACGAGGGAGTGACGCACGAGTTCTTCGGCACTGCCGCCGTCGTCGCCAAGGCGCGCGATGCGCAGGCCTACGCCGGGCAGCGTCTCAAGCAGGCGTTCGGCACCAGCGGCTCGTAACGCGCGTCGCCTCGGCGCGGCGTCGGTCGATCAGGCCGACGTCGACGCGGGCTTCTTCGCGGGTGCGACGATCGTCGTGCGCAGCGTCGCGAAGCCTTCGATGCCGCACTCGACGACGTCGCCGGGCTTGAGGAACAGCTCGGCCGCGTTCGGCTTGCCGACGGCGACGCCGCCGGGCGCGCCGGTCGAAAACATGTCGCCCGGCTCGATCGGGATGTAGCGCGAGAAGTGCTCGACGATGTCGGGCAGCTTCCAGATCTGGTCGCGCGTATTGACGCGCATGCGCAGCTGGCCGTTGACCGAGCACGTCATCCACAGGTCGTATGGGTCGGCGATCTCGTCGAGCGTGATCAGCTCGGGGCCGAGCGGGCCGAAGCCGGGGATGTTCTTGCCGGTCCAGAAGCGCGAGCCCGACTTCACCTCGCGCTCCTGCGAGTCGCGGTCGGTGAGGTCGTTGAGGATGGTGACGCCGGCGACGCATTTGAAGGCCTCGGCCTTCTTTACGCCGAGCGCGCGCCGGCCGATCACGAACACCAGCTCGGGCTCGTAGTCCAGCCGGACGATGCCCTCGGGCCGCACGACCATCGCCCGATGGCCGACGAGCGCGGAATTCAGCTTGATGAACCCGGTCGGCTCCTCCGGGATCTCCTTGATGAGGTTGGTGCGCTGCAGCTCCTCGAGGTGCTGGCGGTAGTTCTTGCCGACGCACAGGAACTTGTCGGCGTCGGGGACCGGCGGGAGGTAGCGGATCGCGCTCTCGTCGGCCCATGCGCCGTCGAAGCTGTCGTCGTCGTGGGCCTGCGCCATCGCGCTCAGGTCGCGCACCCGCGCCATCGCGTTCGAGCCGGCGGCGAGCAGCGAGCGCAGGCTCGCCGGCATGCCGACGAGTTCGGCAATGCGCGCCGCGGCGGCGACGTCGAGGACGCGGCTGCCGACACGCACGCCGAGAGTCGGCACGTTGTCGTCGAGGCGGGTGAAGGTGAGCAGGCGCATGGTGTCCGGTCGGATTCGGCGCATGCCCTCGGCCAGCGGCAGGCTGCGCCACAGGATAAGGGCGAGCCGCGATACTGGCAAAACGCGCGCGAAATGGAACCGCGCGAACGCGGTGTTCTGACAGTGCCCTCGCAGCCCTCGCAGCCCTCGCAGCCCGCGACGTGCGCGCGTCGCGGCGGCTCGCCGCTCAGGCCGGCTGAGGTTCCTTTGTCTTCAACGCATCGGAGAGCTTGCGCGCCGCCGGCCCGAACGCGTAGGCGTCCATGCCGAGGCTGCCCATCGTGATGCTGTCGTGCAGGCGCAGCGGCGCCGACGTGCTCCCGCCCGCGCCAGCCGCGACGTACCACGGCAGCAGATGCTCGTCGGTCGGGTGCATGTCGACGCCGTGCGGCGCGCGCGTGCGGTAGGCGAACAGCGCGTCCCAGTCGAGCGCGCGCGCGCGCTCGGCGATCCAGCCGCGGAACGCCGCCGACTCGGGGATCTCGGGCTGCGCCTTGTCGGGATGCAGATCGCCGCCCGAGAACACCAGGCGCAGGTTGTGGGTGATGCTGCCGCTGCCGAGCACGAGCACACCGTCCTGCGCGAGTGATGCGAGCGCGGCGCCGAGCGCGAACTGCTTGGCCGGCGAATCGCTCGGCACGAAGGCGAGCGGCACGATCGGAATGTCGGCCGCGGGGTAAAGATAGCGGAGCGCCGTCCACGCGCCGTGGTCGAGCCCGCCCTGGTCGACGCTCTCGGCCGCGATATCGGCTGCGCGCAGCAACGCGAGGACGCGCGCCGCGAGCGCCGGGTCGCCGGGCGCGTCGTAGCGCAGCGTGAAGAGCTTGGGATCGAAGCCGCCGAAGTCGTAGACCGCGCTGTGGCGCGCGCCGGCGAGCACGACCGGCACGCGCGCCGCAGTGTGGGCGGAGATGCTGACGATCGCCTTCGGCTTGCCGAACGTCGCGCTGATCGCCGGCCCGAGCCGCTGCATGAAGGCGCCGGCCGCGCCGGGCTCGAGCGCGATCATCGGCGAGCCGTGCGAGACGAAGATCGAAGGCAGCATGGTGTTCATGCGCCATTGGAGCACCGTCCTGGCGCCGGTCTATTCAGTGGCCATGCACGCAGCGTTCACGACTCGTGTAAGTTCGCGCACGATGACGACCCTGGCCACAACCGCTCCCGTTCCGATTCCGCAGGTGCCGCGCGTGCCCTCGGCCTGGCAGCTCGGCTGGCGCCAGCTGATGCGCGACTTCCGCGCCGGCGAGTTGCGCCTGCTCGTCGTGGCGGTGACGCTCGCGGTCGGCGCGCTCACGGCGGTCGGCTTCTTCGCCGATCGCATCAACGGCGGCTTGGCCCGCGACGCGCGCCAGATGCTCGGCGGCGACGCCATCGTCTCGAGCGACCAGCCGGTGCCGCCGTCGCTCGCCGAAAAGGCGCGCGCGCTCGGGCTCGTCACCGCGACCACCGCCAACTTCCCGAGCATGGGCCGCGCGCCCGACGACAAGGGCGGCGCGACGCGGCTGGTGAGCGTCAAGGCGGTGAGCGCGGCCTATCCGCTGCGCGGCAAGCTGCGCGTGCGCGGCGCAGCCGGTTCGAAGGAAAGCGACGTCGCCGAGTCGCCCACGCCCGGCACCGCGTGGGTCGATCCGGCCGTGCTCGACGCGCTCGGACTCGCCGTCGGCGACACGCTGCTGCTCGGCGACGCGAGCCTGAAGATCGCGCGCGTCATCGTCATCGAGCCCGATCGGGGCACGGGCTTTTCGAGCTTCGCGCCACGCGTGATGCTGAACGAGATCGACCTGCCGTCGACCGGCCTGGTGCAGCCTACGAGCCGCATCGGCTACCGCTTCGCGCTCGCCGCGCCGGGTGCGGGCGACGATACCAAGGTGACGGCGTTCACCGACTGGGTCGACACCGAGGTCAAGGCCAAGGGCTTGCGTGGCCTGCGCGTCGAGTCGTTCGCGACCGGCCGGCCCGAAATGCGCCAGACGCTCGACCGCGCGGAGAAGTTCCTCAACCTCGTCGCGCTGCTCGCGGCGCTGCTCGCCGCGGTTGCGGTCGGCATTGCCTCGCGCGACTTCGCCGGCCGCCATCTCGACGACTGCGCGATGCTGCGCGTGCTCGGCCTACCGCAGCGCACGATCGCGTTGCAGTACGTCATCGAGTTCGCGCTCGTCGGCCTGCTCGCGAGCGGCGCGGGTCTGGTGCTCGGCTTCGCCGTCCACTACGTCTTCGTCTGGCTGCTTTCGGGCCTGGTCGACGCGGTGCTGCCGCCGCCGAGCGCATGGCCGGCGCTCTTCGGCGGCGGTGTCGGCTTCACGCTGTTGCTCGGATTCGGCCTGCCGCCGGTGTTGCAGCTCGCGCGCGTGCCGCCGCTGCGCGTCATCCGGCGCGATGTCGGCTCGATGAAGCCGGCATCGCTCGCGGTCCTCGGTGCCGGCGCGATCGGCTTCGCGGCGCTCCTCCTCGGCGTCGCGCGTGACCTCAAGCTCGGCCTGATCGCGGTCGGCGGATTCGCCGGCGCGGTGCTCGTGTTCGCGCTCTGCTCGTGGGGCGCGCTCGTGCTGCTGCGCCGCTCGGTGCCCGAGGCGCGCGCGCCTCGCTGGCTCGTCCTCGCGACGCGCCAGCTCGCGGCGCGGCCGGCGTTCGCGGTGCTGCAGGTGTCGGCGCTGTCGGTCGGCCTGCTCGCGCTGATCCTGCTCGCGCTGCTGCGCACCGACCTGATCTCGAGCTGGCGCCAGGCGACGCCGAAGGATGCGCCGAACCGCTTCGTCATCAACGTCCAGCCGCCGCAGGCCGAGGCCTTCCAGGCACGGCTGACGGCGTCCGGCGTGACCCGCTACGACTGGTTCCCGATGATCCGCGGCCGGCTGGTCGCCATCGACGGCAAAGGGATCCAGCCCGACGACTTCGCCGATCCGCGCGCGCGCCGTCTCGTCGATCGCGAGTTCAACCTCAGCCACAGCGCGACGCTGCCGGCGCGCAACACCGTCGTCGGCGGCCGCTGGACCGACGACGAGCCGGGCGGCCTCAGCGTCGAGGACGGCATGGCCGAGACGCTCGGCCTGAAGGTCGGCGACTCGCTCCGCTTCGACCTCGGCGGCATGCCGATCGAGGGCCGGGTCACGAGCATTCGCAAGGTCGACTGGTCGTCGATTCGCGTCAACTTCTTCGTCCTCTTCCCGAACGCGCGCATGGTCGACGCGCCGGTGAGCTACATCGCCGCCTACCGCGCGCCCGAGACGCCGGGCTTCGACAACGGCCTCTCGCGCGACTTCCCGAACATCACCTCGATCGACGTCTCGGCGTCGATCGCGCAGGTGCAGCGCGTGCTCGACCAGGTCGTGCGCGCCGTCGAGTTCTTGTTCGGGTTCACGCTCGCCGCAGGCCTCGTCGTGCTGTTCGCAGCGGTGAGCGCGACGCGCGAGGTGCGCTCGCGCGAGTTCGCGGTGATGCGCGCGCTCGGCGCGAGCGGCAAGCTCCTCGCGCAGGTTCAGCGCGCCGAGCTGCTCGGCGTCGGCGCGCTCGCGGGGCTGCTCGCGTCGCTCGTCGCGATCGCGGTGAGCTGGGCGCTCGCGCGCTGGGTCTTCGAGTTTCCCTGGAACCCGTCGCCGTGGGTGCCGCTGGCCGGCGCCGCGGTCGGCGCGGTGCTCGCGCTCGCGGCTGGCTGGTGGGGCTTGCGCGAGGTGCTGACGCGTCCGGTCATGCAGACGCTGCGCCAGGCGGCGGATCTGTAGGGCGAAGAGCGCGCATTTGTAGACGCTAGCGGGTGAAATCGATCGCATCGCGCCGCCGAATCGGGCCTTGCGTCACGAAGGCCCATGCAGGCCGGCGGCATACTTGGCGCCATGCCGACGCAGACCAGGGATCGCGTGTTCCGGGTCCTTCATCTCGAGGACTCGGAGCTCGACCACGAGCTGCTCCTCGCCCACCTCTCGCGTGGCGGACTGAACGCGCAGACGCGCCGGGTCGACTCCGAGCATGCGTTCCTCGACGCGCTCGTCGAGCCCTGGGATCTCGTCGTCTCCGACTACAACCTGCCGGGTTTTTCCGGTCTGCTCGCGCTCGAGCTGCTGAAAGCGAGCATGCGTGACATCCCGTTCGTGCTCGTCTCGGGCGAGATCGGAGACGAGACCGCGGTGGAGGCGATGCGCAACGGCGCCAGCGACTACCTGCAGAAGAACAACCTTTCGCGTCTGGTGCCGGCTCTGCTCCACGCGGTCGACGCCGCCGAGACCCGGCGCGCCCGCGTCAAGGCCGACCGCGACCTGGTCGCGTCGAAGCAGCGCCTGCACGAGCTCGCCCAGCACTTGCAGACCAGCGTCGAGCACGAGCGCGCGGCGATCGCACGCGAGATCCACGACGACGTCGGCGGCTCGCTCACCGCGCTGAAGTTCGACCTCGCCTGGATCGCGCGCCATTCGAGCTCGCCGCAGATCGTCTCGCGCGTGCAGTCGGCGATCGAGACGGTGACGCACGCGGTCGAGTCGAGTCAGCGGATCATGCACAACCTCAGGCCCGCGATCCTCGAGCAGGGCCTGGTCGCGGCGCTGCACTGGATCGCGCTGCGCTTCGAGCGGCGCACCGGCATCGAGTGCCAGATCCGCCTGCCCAAGCAGCTCCCGGAGCTGCCGGCCGGCGTGCCGCTGGTCGCCTACCGCACGGCCCAGGAGGCGCTCACCAACATCAGCAAGCACGCGCAGGCGACGCGCGTGCGCATCGATCTCTCGCTCGCCGGCGGCGTGCTCTCGCTCGAGATCAGCGACAACGGCCGCGGCGTGAGCCAGGAAGACCTGGCCAAGGCGCGCTCGTTCGGCATCCGCGGCCTGCACGAGCGGGCGACGACGGTGGGCGGCTGGATCGACCTGTCGAGCGGCGCGCAGGGCACGACGCTGATCCTCTCGGTGCCGCTCGACGTGCACGACACGAACTACGAGCCCGAGCCGCCAGACAAGTCGTACGACCCGAGCCAATGGGCCGACGTCTAGAGCAGCCATGATCAAAGTCTTCCTCTGCGACGACCACGCCCTCATCCGGCGCGGCATCCGCGACACGCTTTCCGACGCGCCCGACATCGAAGTCGTCGGCGAGGCCGGCGACTACGGCGAGTTGCGCGCGCTGATGCGCGAGAAGACCGCCGACGTGCTCGTCCTCGACATCAACCTGCCGGGCCGCAGCGGCCTCGACGTGCTGCACGCGCTGAAGGACGAAGGCACCGCGATGCGCGTGCTCGTCGTCTCGATGTATCCGGAGGACCAGTACGCGATCCGGGCGCTGCGCGCCGGCGCCTTCGGCTACGTCAACAAGGGCGGCGACCCGGCGCTCATCGTCAGCGCGGTGCGCACGGTGTCGCAAGGGCGCAAGTACGTGACGCCGGAGATTGCGCAGATGCTGGTCGAGAGCCTGACCACGCCGGCGGTCGAGAACGCGCACGACAAGCTCTCCGACCGCGAGATGCAGACGCTGGTCATGATCGCGTCCGGGAAGCGCCTCTCCGACATCGCCGAGGAGCTCATGCTGAGCCCGAAGACGGTGAGCGTGTACCGCGCCCGGGTGCTCGAGAAGCTCGGCCTGGCCAACAACTCCGAGATGACGGTCTACGCGATCCGTCGGGGGCTGGTCGGCAACTAGCGGGAGCGCCGCCTCAGTGGGTTCCCGTCAGGCTCCACCCGGGCTTGCCCGCCAGGGCGCGCAGGGAGGCCTCGTCGGGCGCCGTCACCTGGAACTCCGTCGGCGCCCGCTCGTGGAACTGCACTTGCGGGAATTCCTGGAGCAGGCGCACGAGCTGGATGCGGCTCTGATGCGAGGGGCCGTCGAAGCGGAGGATGGAAGTGGTCATGTCGAGGGAAAGTGGGCGCTGCCGACCCTCCAACGCGTGAGCTGGACGCGTCGTTGACGCCGCCGTGGCGACACCATGGTCTTGGAACCGGACGGCGAAGTGGCCAAGAATCGGGGGCATTTTCGGACGAGCGGTCGGATAGCCGGCTCTCACGCCGGGGGGGTCCGGTGGCGAGGTGTTCAAGACGTGGGTCTGTACGTGCGAGAACGGGACCAGGCATGAAAATCACGTCGAAGGGAGCCGTCGCTCCATCCGGCCCGTCGCCCTGCGAGCTGATCGACGCCAAGATTGCGAGCCTCGGCGACTGGCGAGGCGAACTTCTTGCCCGGCTTCGCGCGCTGATCAAGGCGGCCGATCCGACATCACCGAGGAATGGAAGTGGAGCATCCCGGTGTGGTCGCACGACGGGATTGTCTGCACCGGGGAGACCTACAAGAAGGTCGTGAAGACGACTTTCGCCAAGGGTGCGTCGTTGCCGGATCCGTCGAAGCTCTTCAATTCGAGTCTCGACGGCAACACCCGGCGCGCAATCGACTTCCACCAAGGCGACGCGCTGGACGAGCAGGCGCTGAAGGCTTTGGTCCGGGCCGCGGTGACGTTGAACAAATCCTAGGCGTCGACGTTCGTCAGCGCATTGCCGAAGCGCCTGCTCGAGCCTACGGCGACTTCGCGCTCCACACGGCACCGTGGTGGAAGCCCAGCCTCGGGTCGCCCCGCGGTGACATCGGCACGAACTCCTGGAGTGCCGGCATCTTGACGCGCAGCCGGATGTCGTTGGACGGATAGTCGTAGACGGTGATGTGATTCAAACCGCGGTTGGCCGTGAACAGCAGCGCTTGATCCGCCGAGAGCTGGCAGGCGTAGACGGAATCGAGGACAGCGAAGCGCGAGATCCGAAGCGCGGCGAGGAAGTGCCGGCTGTCGGAGACGACATTGCCGCGCGTGAGCGCGTCGGCCACCTGCCCGCCGAGCGAGCGCCTGTTCTCGACCAGCGTGCCGAGGTCGGGACGCTCGTCGATCATGCGCCAGCGCGCGAACGACTCGCGCTCGATCATCATGATCGTCTGGCTCGCGCCGTTGCAGAAGATCAGCTCGCTGTCGGAGACCGTGACGTCGGAATTGATGTGGGCCGGGACATCGCGCCCGGCGGCCCAGTGGCGCAGCACGCTGCCGCTGGCGGCGTCGATCTCGAAGGCGTATTCCTTCATGTAAGCCATCGCCCATTCGTGCCAGTTGTCGCCGCCCTGCGGAAGGACGCGAAACGACAGGGCATAGAAGTGATCGAGTGTCGCGTCCACCGCCACATGCCAGCACGTGGTCGGCAGCTCCACGCGGCGGCACACGCCGGTCCGAAGGTCGAAGATGCCGACTTCTCGCGCCTCGCCGCTTCGCGGATGGTCCATCGAGCCGTACACCAGCCAGCGGCCCGATGCGGTGCGCTTGATCGCGTGCGGCAGCTTCACGCCGTGCGCGCCGATCTTTTCGCCGGCCGAGAGGCGGCGCGCGTCGAATCGATAGAAGAAGTCGCCGATGGCGGTGATGAACTCGTGCTCCGACAGCCAAACGACGTGCGTGCTGCCGCGAAGCGACGTGTCGCTGCTCTCGAAGGCCAACGTCGATTGGCGTGCCAGCTCGCGTGAATCGCCGGCGTCGTAGAGCAGCAGATGCTGCCCGGTGTTGCCGAGAAAGCCGATCGTGCCTTTGTCGTTGACGCTGACCGCGTGGCCGCCCGCGATGCCGTCGAAGTAGCTGATCTTCCATGCGTGGCTGTTGTCGGCCGGGTCGAAGAGGAACTGGCACACGCCGGCCAATCCCTCCAGTCCGTTCAAGCCGTTGCCATCGAGCGCGACGTGAAAGCGGTAGGGATAGATCTGCATCGTGGGAGTTATTCTTAGCCATGGGCGTCGACACTGGCGAAGTTTCGGTGGGCAGGCGCAAGCGCACCGAACCGCAGTCCGTGTGGGTGCTGCAGCGCCCCGGCGCAGCGCCTTCGGCGCTTCTCGAGGAAGTGCTCGCGGCCAGCGGCTTCTGGCAACTCGCGGCGCGGCGCAAGGGGCCGGTGATGATCAAGCCCGACCTCGACTTCTACGAGTCGACGTCGCACGGCGGAACCGACCCGGCGCTCGTGGAGCACCTCGTCGACCTGCTCCATGAACACGGCCATGACGACGTGGCCGTCGGCGAAGCACGCAACGAGCCCGACGCATGGCTGCACAACCGTGCGCCGATGGTGGTGCCCGAACTGGTCGGCTACCGCTTCGTCACGGCCCGGGGCCGTCCGTACGAGGTGGTGGACCTGACCGCCGACGGCGCCATCCACGCGCGCTGGCTCGGGGCCGCCCTGCGCATCAACTTCGCGAAGAACCGGACCCACGAGGATTGCAGGTTCGCGTTGTGCGTCCACAACCTGGCCGGTCTCGCGCCGGCGCCCCGTGCGGTCGAGGAAGACTGCCTGCAGGTGCTCCGTCATGCGCCACCGCACTTCAACCTGATCGACGCGTACACCAGCTCGCACGGAGGCGCCGGTCAGCGCGCGCCGCGGCCACTGGCCACGCACACGCTCATCGCCAGTCCAAGCGCGCTGCTGGCCGACTGGGCCGGCGCTGCGCGCATGGGGCTGGACCCGTACGCCTCGCCGGTGAATGCCACGGCCTTGAGAACGCTCGGGCTGCCCGCCGACCACGTCATCGTCGGCGACCTGTCGCCCTATCCGATGTGGCGCAACGTGCATCCGCTTCTCGCGCGCGCGGCCCGCGAGCGCAACCGCAGCGTCGGTCTGGGTGCGCTGACGGCCGCCTGGTTCCAGACCGTGGACCGCGAGCGCTTCGCCTTGCGCGACTTCTACAGCGACCGCCTCAACGCGTTTGTCGCCCCGCTGATGGCGCAGGTGGACGACAACCCGCGCTCGTTCTGGCTCGCGGTGGCGCTCAACGTGCTGCTCGCGCGCATCGACGGCCTCGTGCAGGCGCGCAACACGCTGTTCTCGAAAGACCGGCTGCGCCGCCGCATCGCCCCGCTGCTGATCGACACCGCGGCGTTCGCGCCGGCCGACTACGACGGCATCGCTGCGGTGCTCGCGCCCTACGAGCAGCTCCTGAAGCACCTGCGGCCGAGCCGCGACGGCCTGCGCTGGCGCCACGTCGACGGGGCGATCGTGTTCGGCTGCGAGCACGTGTTTGCGATCCCGTTCGGCCGGTTCGTGCGCAAGGTCGACATCACGCGTGCGATCCAGTACATGAACGACTACATCGGCGGCTCGACGATCGCGGTGCGGCGCGATGCGAGCGGGCGCGTCGTGCACCAGGCCGAGCGCAACCTGTACCTGCAGCAGCCGAACTGGATGGTGCTGTTCGGCGGCGAGGTGATCGACGTCGAGAAGATCCAGTGCGTCCGCTACGGGCGCGACCGCCGGACGATCCACTGGCGCACCGTCGCGAGCCCGAACGGCACGGCGCGCGTCGACGACGGTTGCGTGTCATTCGCGCGCACCGCCGAGGGCCAGACCCGGGTCCAGGTGTTCGCGCGCCAGCAATTCACGCTTCCTCTGGCCTTCAAGGCGTTCGACATCGATCTCGCACCCGGATTGCGCGATCCCATCATCGAGAGCGCGTACACGACATTCTTCGCCGGCACGATGGCCAACCTGCAGGCTGCGTACGATGGGCGCGACTTCCGCATCGGCCGAGAGCCCGACGCCGATTCGCCGCGGCGCGCGCTGCCCCGCTTCCTGGCCACGGCAGCGGCCGCCCTCGCGGAGCTGCTGCGCCAGCGCCACTCGGTGCGCGACCTGGGTGACGCCGCGGCCTGGCTCTTCGGCACCGGGTCGTCGCTGGCCGCCGCGCCCGCCGGCCAGGTCTCGGGCACGATCGACGAGGCGGGCTTTCGCCACTTCGCCGCAGCGCCGGCCGCCAACGACACGCCCGGCCGGGACGACCAGCTCATCGCCGGCATGGCTGCGCTCGCCCGCGATGCGCCCGATTTCCTGCAAGGTCTGGCCGATGCCGTGCACCGCGACCTGGATCAGCTGGCCAACCCTGCCGGTCGACGCTGATGACCATGTCGCTCGTGACCGGGGCGACGGGAATCGTCGGCAGCCACGTCGTAGGTGCCCTGCTCGACGCCGGTAACGCCGTGCGCGTGCTCGTGCGACCGGGCAGCGACCGGCGCGCGATCCAGGACATGGCGGTGGAGATCTGCGAGGGCGATGTGCTCGACCCGGACAGCGTTCAGGACGCGGCCGACGGCTGCGCCTTGGTCTTTCACTGCGCGGCCGTGTTCGCCTACTCAGGTCAGAGCCCCGAGGCGCAGACCGATCTCGCCGTGCGCGGCACGCGCCATGTGCTGCAGGCCGCGAGCCGCGCAGGGGCCCGTCGCGCAGTGGTCACCTCGTCGTCGGTGACGCTCGGCTCCACCGCGACTGCGCAGGTGCTGGACGAGTACGCCGTCTTCGACGAGCCGCACCCGGCGGCCTACACGCTCTCGAAGGTTCGCCAGGAAGAAGCGGCGTTCGATGCCGGCGCGCGTCTCGGGCTGGACGTCGTGGCGGTCTGTCCCGGGCTCGTGATCGGCGGACGCGATCACCGGCTCGGGCCGAGCAACGCAACTCTGGTGAACTACCTGAACGACCCCTTTCGTTCGACCTTCCTCGGCGGCTGCAACGTGGTGAGCGCCAGCGACGTGGCCCTGGCCCATCTGGTCGCGGCGCGCAGCGGCGTGCCGGGGCAGCGCTATGTCGCCGGCAGCGACAACCTGCGCTGGGAAGAGTTGCACACGATGGTCTCCCAGCTCGCCGGCACCTTCGGTCCTTCGATTCTGCTGAACCACACCGCGGCCTACCTCGCCGCGGCGTCGGTCGAGGCGGCCGCGCGTCTGGGCGGACGGCGACCGACGGTCACGCGCGACGAGGCGCGCATGGCCTGCCGCTTCTATTGGTACTCCAGCGCGCGTCTGGCGGCGCTCGGCTGGTCGCCGCGTCCGGCG
>JAYTHL010000043.1:0-2012 GCA_043732605.1 Rhizobacter sp.
GCGCCTCGGCGTCTCTCGAGCTTGCGAATACCTGCTGCGTGCCGTTGACGCGCAATGCGCCGCCGGTCAACGGCTCGTAGCCGGCCAGGATCTTCATCAACGTCGACTTGCCGGCGCCGTTTTCGCCGAGCAAGCCGTAGACGCGACCAGGTGCCAGGGCGAAACTCACGCCGTGCAGCACTTGCACCGCACCGAACGCCTTGACAACGTTGTCGAACTCGACCGACACGCCCGAGCCACTGATCATGGCGCCACTCCACGCACCCTGAGCGTCTCTTGCATGGCAAGCACGCCCGCGCCGATCAAACCGCCCTGCGTGCCCAGCGGCGTGTACTGAATTTCGAGATGCCGCGTCGAGAGCGCCAGCGACCGCTGGTAAACGCTCTGACGGACCGACGCCAGAAAGAGCGGGCCGATGCGCGTGATGCCGCCTCCGATGAACACGTGCGATGGATTGAAGAAGTTGACGACCGACGCCAGCATCTGGCCGATCAGACTGCCGGCGCGCTGGATGATGGCGTTGGCCGCAGCGTCGCCTTCGCGGCTGGCGTGGCCGACGTCGTGCGCTTCGATCGTCCCGTGGGCACGCAGGCATTCGGCCAGCGCGGCGCTCTGGCCCGCTTCTGCCGCCGCCACGGCCATGCGCGTGATCGCCGGTCCCGCCGCCATCGCTTCGACACAACCGAGGTTGCCGCAATGACAGCGCGGCCCTTCCTGGTCGACGCAGATGTGGCCGACGTCGCCCGCCGCACCGGCAGCACCGCGGTACACCTCGCCGTGGCACACGATGCCGCAGCCGATGCCGGTGCCGACCTTAATCACCAGAAAGTTGGAGAGCGAGCGTTGCAGGCGCCAGAGTTCGCCGAGCGCCATCAGGTTGACGTCGTTGTCGACGAAGACGGGTGCGGCATAGTCTTCGCGCAGGTAGTCGCGGATCGAGAAGCTGTCCCATGCCGGCATCAACGGCGGGTTGACCAGTTGACCGTTCTCGAAGTTGACCGGACCAGGCACGCCGATGCCGATGCCGATCACCTCTTTGGCGCTGCTGGCGCATCGGGTGAGCAGCTCGCGCATCAAGGTGCGCACGCGGGCCAGCAAGACGCCGGGGCCGTCGCGCACATCGGCCGGCTCGGAGTGGTGCGCCATCACAGTGAGGTCGGGCCCCAGCACGGCGACGTCGATGCTGGTCGCGCCGATGTCGATGCCGATGAGCACGCCGAGCGCGACGTTCAGTTGAAGGTTCTCTGCGCGGCGACCGCCGGAGGATTTTTGCAGTCCCGACTCGGCGAGCAGACCTTGATCGACGAGCCCGGCGATCAGCGCATTCGCTTTGCTTTTGGAAAAGCCAAGGCGCTCCGCCATGCCATGGCGCGAACCGCCGGTCGACCAAAAGGTCGTCTCCAGCAGTTGCATCTCGTCAGCGGTGAGTGCGCTCCAACGTGCCAAGCGTTGTATCTCCATGTCTCGTTGCGCCGGTCTTGATGCCGGGCGAACGCGAATATTAGAGGCGCGGCTTCAGCCAGACAAGGCTGAACTTCGGATATGTTTAGTTCGAAGTGTTGCGATGGGGCCCGCTTTGGTGCAGCCACGAAAAAGCCGCCCGGAGGCGGCCTGATCTCAAGTACGCGTGGCGATCACTTCTTGTCGCGGTATTTGCGCAGTGCCGCGAGTTGTGCCGCCATGACCGCAAGCTCCGATTGCGCCATCGCGATGTCGATGTCGGTCTTGGCGTTCTTGAGCGCTTCTTCGGCAGCTGCCTTGGCAACGTTGGCCTTCTCGTCGTCGAGGTCCTTCCCGCGGATGGCGGTGTCGGAAAGCACGGTGACCGAGTGCGGCTGCACTTCGAGAATGCCACCCGCCACGAAGACGAACTCTTCTCCGCCGTCGGCCATCTCGATTCGCACGGCCCCCGGACGGATGCGCGTGATCAGCGGCGTGTGGCGCGGAAAGATGCCGAGCTCGCCGGCTTCACCGGGCAGCGCGACGAACTTGGCTTCGCCCGAGAAGATCGA
>JAYTHL010000044.1:0-6956 GCA_043732605.1 Rhizobacter sp.
CTCGCGTCGAGCGGGGGCGCCGCGAAAGCGCTGCTGGTCGAAGGGCAGGTCCGCGTCAACGACGAAGCCGAGTCGCGCCGCGGCAGGAAGCTCCGCGCCGGCGATGTCGTGACGGTCGGCGATCAGCGCGTGCACGTGCGAGCGGCCTGACCGGAGACAGCCTCACAAGTCGAACTTCAGCTCCGCGCTGTAGCTGCGCTGCGGATACGGATGGAAGTTCCAGTACTTGTCGTTGTTAGGGTTGTCGATGCCGACCGCCGCCGACCAAGCGACTCAGGTCCGCAGCTCCGACGGCAACTCGCGCGCGAGGAAGTCGTAGACGGTGCGCACCAGCGGATTCGAGCGGATCTCGCGGTGCACCGCGAGCCAGCAGGGAAACGCCGGGATCGCGAGCCCGGGCAGGAGCCGCGCGACGCCCGGACAGTGCCGCACGACATAGCCGGCGATGAAGCCGACGCCCGCGCCCGCGCCGACGAGCTGCACGTAGGCGACCTGGTCGTCGGTGCGGGAGGCGAAGTCGGAGCGCGCGAGCGTCACGCCGAGTCGCGCGAAGCCGCGCAGGATCGCGTCGTCGCGGTCGAAGCCGACGAGGCGGTGCACGAGCAGGTCGTCGGGCTCGTGCAGCGGCGGCGCCTTGGCGAGATAGGACGCGTGCGCGGCGGCGACGACGTCGATCTCGCCGAGCTTCCTGGCGATCAGCGACGACTGCGCCGGCCGCACCATGCGCACCGCGATGTCGGCCTCGCGCCGCAGCAGGTTGGTGAGCTCGTTCGAGGCGACGAGCTCGATCTCGATCGCCGGATGCGCACGCTGGAAGCGGGCGATCACGCGCGGCAGCAGCCAGGTGGCGGCGACGTGGCTGGTGGTGACGCGCACGACGCCGCGCGTCTCGGACCGCGTGCGGGCGAGGCCGCCGGCGACGTCGAGCGCCGCGTCCTGCATGCGGCGCGCGGCTTCGGCGATCGCCAGCGCGGCACCGGTCGGCGTGACGCCGCGGCCGGTGCGCTCGAACAGCGGCACGCCGAGCTGCGCCTCGAGCTCGGCGACGTGGCGACTGAGCGTCGGCTGGGTCGTGCCGCTGCGGCGCGCGCCGGCGGTGACGCTGCCGGCGTCGAGTACGGCGAGAAAGCTGCGGACGAGGGTCCAGTCGAAGCTGGTCGAAGACGCGTCGAGGGAGCCTTCTGACATGCGAAAGTGTATGGCTTCCATGCAGTCATGCACGTATCTTCCGATGCGTGCGCGCACCACACTTCGGTCTCCGCACTTCCCACCGCGCCCCGGACTCCGCCATGACTCCAGCTCCTTCCTTCGCTCCCTGCGTCCTCGTCCTCGGCGCCAACGGCCGCTTTGGCCTGGCCGCGACCAAGGCCTTCGCCGCCGCCGGCTGGCACGTCTTCGCCCACGTCCGGCGTGACGCCGCGCCCGGCATGCCCACCGACGTCCAGCTCGTGCGCGGACCGCTCGCGTCGCTCGCCGGCACATTGGCCGACGGGCCGGCGCCGAGCATCGTCGTGCACGGCATCAACCCGATCTACACGCGCTGGGACGAAGAGGCGTTGCCGGCGGCGCGTGCCGCGATGGACCTGGCCGAGCGGCTCGCCGCTCGCTTCATGCTGCCGGGCAACGTCTACAACTACGGCGAAGGCATGCCGGCGCTCCTCGACGAAGCGACGCCGCAACGGCCGACGACCTCGAAGGGCCGGATCCGCGCCGAGATGGAGACCGAACTCGAACGCCGCGCTGCCTCCGGTCGGCTTCGCGCTACCGTCATCACCGCGGGCGACTTCTTCGGCGACGGCAGCGGCAGCTGGCTCGACCAGGCGATCGTCAAGAAGATCGCCGGCGGTACGCTCGACTACCCCGGCGACCCGGTGCTGGTGCACGCCTGGGCCTACCTGCCCGACCTCGCACGCGCCTTCGTCGCCGTCGCGACGGCGCCCGCCGCGGCGCCGTTCGAGCGCTTCACCTTCGCCGGCCACTCGGTGAGCGGCGACGCATTCCTGGCCTCGATCGAGCACGCCGCGGCGACGCTCGGCCTCGCGCCCGCCCGGGGCTGGCGCCACGGACGGATGCCGTGGGCCGTCATCCGCGCCATCGGCCTGGTCGTGCCGATGTGGCGCGAGCTGGCGCGCATGTCATACCTCTGGCGCGTGCCGCACGCGCTCTCGGGCCGCAAGCTCGCGGCACGCTGCACCGGGCTGCAGGCGACGCCGCTCGAGGAGGCGATGCGCGCCAGCCTCGTCGCGCTCGGCTTCCCGTAAAGTCGGTCGTCGCCTTCCATTTCGGAGCCACTTCATGGCCTCTCTTCGATCCGCCGTCCCGACCGTCTCCCGTGCCGTCGCCCTCGCGTTGACCCTGGCGAGCGGCGTCACCGCTCTCTCCCTGACCGACGGCGCTGTCGCGCAGGCGAGGAAGGACAGCGTCGTCCTCGGCATGGTGCTCGAGCCCGCGCCCGGTCTCGATCCGACGGTCGCGCCGGCCGCGGCGATCGGCGAGGTCGTGCACCTGAGCGTCCTCGAGGGCCTGACCAAGATCAACATGGACGGCAAGATCACCCCGCTCCTGGCCGAGAGCTGGTCGACCGACCCCGACGGCAAGGTCTACACCTTCAAGCTTCGCAAGGGCGTGAAGTTCCACGACGGCGAAGCCTTCGACGCGAGCGACGTGAAGTTTTCGTTCGAGCGCGCCAAGGCGCCGGGCTCGACCAACAAGGCGAAGAAGGCGGTGTTCGACAACATCAGCCGGATCGACACACCCGATGCGAGCACGGTGATCGTCGTCCTCAACAACGCGGACGGCAACTTCCTCTTCCGGATGGGCGAGAACACCGCCGTGATCCTCGATCCGAAGAGCGCACCGACCGATGCGACGAAGCCGATCGGCACCGGCCCGTTCAAGTTCGAGTCGTGGGCCAAGGGATCGTCGATCACGCTGGTGAAGAACGACCAGTACCGCGACGCCGCCAAGGTGCAGATGAAGAAGGTCACCTACCGCTTCATCAACGACGCTGCGGCGCAGGTCGCAGCGCTGCTCGCCGGTGACATCGACGGCATGCCGCGCTACGGCGCGCTCGAGAGCCTGAAGCAGTTCCAGGGCGACCCGCGCTTCTCGGTGACCGCCGGTGGCACGGAAGGCAAGACGATCATGACGATCAACAACCGGAAGAAGCCCTTCGACGACGTGCGCGTGCGCCGTGCGCTCGCCGCGGCGATCGACCGCAAGGCGGTCATCGACGGCGCGCAGGAAGGCTTCGGCGTGCCGATCGGCAGCCACATGGTGCCGAGCGACGCGGGCTACGTCGACCTCACGAGCGTCAATCCGTACAACCCGGAAAAGGCGAAGGCGCTGCTCAAGGAGGCCGGCGTCACGACGCCGCTCAACGTGACGCTGACCTTGCCGCCGCCGGCCTACGCACGCAAGGGCGGCGAGATCATCGCCTCGCAGCTGGCCAAGATCGGCGTCGTCGCCAAGATCGAGAACGTCGAGTGGGCGCAGTGGCTCTCGGGCGCGTTCAAGGGCAACTACGACCTCACCATCGTCAGCCACACCGAGCCGCTCGACTTCGACCGCTACGCCGACCCGAGCTACTACTACGGCTACGACTCGAAGGCCTACAAGGACCTCTTCACGGCGTACAACTCGACGGCCGACGCCAAGGGCCGGTTGAAGCTGCTCGGCGACATCCAGCGCCAGCTCGCGACCGACAGCGTGAACGCCTACCTGTTCCAGCTGCCGCAGTTCGCGGTCGGCAACAAGCGGCTGAAGGGCATGTGGAGCAGCTCGCCGATCGCCGCCAACGACCTCGGCGCGCTGACTTGGCAGTGAGCGCACCATGACCGCCCTGCACGACCTGAGCGCGAGCGAGCTGCTCGTGCGCTATCGCGAACGATCGCTCTCGCCCGTCGAGGTGACGCAGGCCGTGCTCGACCGCATCGCCGCGTGGGAGCCGCACCTGCACGCGACGTATGCGCTCGACGGCGAGGCCGCGCTCGCCTCGGCGCGCGTCTCCGAGGCACGCTGGCTGCGCCATGAAAGCGGCGAGAAGGTCGGCGCGCTCGAGGGCGTTCCGGCGATGATCAAGGAGAACATCGCCACCGTCGGCACGCCGATGCCGCTCGGCACTGGTGCGACCGAGCTCGTCGCCGCCCTGCGCGATGCGCCGCCCGCGGCGCGGCTGCGCGAGGCCGGCGCGGTCATCCTCGGCAAGACGACGATGCCCGACTACGGGATGCTGTCGTCGGGCCTGTCGAGCTTCCACGGCCTGACGCGCAATCCCTGGGACTTGAGCAAGAACCCGGGCGGCAGCAGCTCGGGCGCGGCCGCGGCCGTCGCCGCCGGCTACGGGCCGCTGCACGTCGGCACCGACATCGGCGGCTCGGTGCGCCTGCCCGCGAGCTGGTGCGGCATCTTCACGCTCAAGCCGAGCCTCGGCCGCATCCCGATCGATCCGGCGTACGCGGGCCGCGTCGCCGGGCCGATGACGCGCACCGTCGCCGATGCGGCGCTGATGTTGGGCGTGCTCGCCCAGCCCGACGACCGCGACGCGATGAGCCTGCCGGCGCAGATGATCGAGTGGCATCGCCTCGAGCGCGACCTCGCCGGCCTGCGCATCGGCTTCATGCCCGACATCGGCGTCGGCCTGCCGGTCGATCCCGAGGTCGCCGACGCGGTCGAGGCGGCTGCCAAGCGCTTCGAGGCGGCAGGTGCCAAGGTCGACCGCGTCGCGCCCTTCCTCACGCGCTCGATGCTCGACGGCATGGACGACTTCTGGCGCATGCGCGCCTGGCTCGACATCTCGACGTTGCGCGAAGAGCGGCGCGCACGCGCGCTGCCCTTCATCGTCGAATGGGCGAAGCGCGGCGCGACGCTCTCGGGCGAGCGCGTGTTCCGAGGCTACAGCCAGATGGCGGCGATGCGCGACGCTGCCGTCGCCGCCTGCCGGCCGTACGACGTCGTGCTCTCGCCGACCGCGCCGATCGCCGCCTACAACGCCGAGTGGCCGTGCCCGACCAACGATCCCGCGCGGCCGTTCGAGCACATCGCCTTCACGCTACCGTTCAACATGAGCGAGCAGCCCGCCGCGAGCATCGACTGCGGCCAGACGAGCGCAGGATTGCCGATCGGCCTGCAGATCATCGGCCGTCGCCACGACGACCTCACGGTGATGCAGGTCGCGAGCGCGTGGGAATCGATGCGGCCGTCGCCGCGGCCGTGGCCCGAGCCGCCGGCGCCGGACTGAGCGCACCGGCGCAATCGCCATGACGCGGCGCGATCCGCGCGGCAACCCGGTCTCGACCGATTCGGCAGATGCGCTCGACGCGAGCGAGCGCGCGCTCTGGCGAATGATGTCGTTCTACGGCGCGCCGCTCGACGACCTCGACGCCGCCGTCGCCGCCGATCCGCGCTGGCTCCTGCCGAGGCTGATGCGCGCCGGCTTCCTGCTGAGCTTGACCGAGCCCGCGCTCGTCGGCGCCGCGCATGCTGCGCTCGACGAGGCCGAGGCGCTGGCAAGTGCCGGCAACGATCGCGAGCGCGGCCATCTCGTCGCACTGCGCCTGCTCGCCGCCGGCGACTGGACGGGCGCCGGCGGCGCCTGGCAGCGCGTCCTCGACGACCATCCACGCGACGCGCTCGCGCTGCAGTGGGCGCACCTGTTCGACTTCTATCGAGGCGATGCGGCGCAACTCTGCGAGCGCGTCGGCCGCGCCCTGCCGGCATGGAGCGAGAGCGATCCGTTGCTGCCCTACGTGCTCGGCCAGCACGCCTTCGGCCTCGAGGAGACAGGTCGCTACGACGAGGCCGAGGACACGGGCCGCCGCGCCCTGGCCGGCACGGCGCGCGTGCCGTGGGCGATCCATGCGGTCGCGCACGTCATGGAGATGCAGGGCCGGCACGGCGCAGGCTCGGCGTGGCTGGCCGAGTGGCGGCCGCACTGGGGCGAAGGCAACGGCTTTGCCGGTCACCTCGGCTGGCACGAGGCCCTCTTCGCGCTCGAGCGGCTCGACCACGAGCGAGCGCTCGCGGTCTTCGACAGCTATCTGCGCGCCGACCAGAACGAGATCACGCTGCAGCGCGTCGACGCCGCCTCGCTGCTGTGGCGCCTCGCGCTCCAGGGCGCGGACGTCGGCGCGCGCTGGTCGCTCCTGCTCGCCGCGTGGCCGCTCGACAGCGCCGACGCGGGCCTTTCCGCATTCAACGACGTCCACGCATTGTTCGCGCTGATCGGCGCCGGCGATCTCGGCCGGGCCGATCGCTGGCGACAGCTGTCGCTCGATCGCGCCGAGGCCGGCGGCCCCTGGAACCGCGCCGTCTCGCTCGACATCGCGGCGCCGCTGATGCGCGGACTGCTCGCCTTCGCGCGTGGCCGAAACGACGAGGCCATCGACGCGATCCTGCCGCTGCGACCGGCATCGCGACTCGGCGGCAGCCATGCCCAGCGCGACGTCGTCGACCAGACCCTGCTCGCGGCGGCGGCGCGCGGACGGCGATCCGCCGGGCGCGCCTTGCTCGACGAAAAGCGTGCGGCGCGAACGGCGACACCGCTCGCGACGTGGTGGGCGCGCGCGCTCGGAGCGTGCGCCGCGTAGACCGCGGTCAGCCGGACGCGGCGATCGCGTGCGACGGCGTGCGGCGATGCCGATCGCATCGATGCCGGCGAGCAGCAGGGCCAGCGTCCCGGGCTCGGGCACTGCCGAAACCGTCGGAACCGCGGCCGTCGACCGTCCGTTGGCGCTGACGAACCGGTCGTACGGATCCTCGGAGGTCACGTCGACGGTGAAGGTGTGCAGGGCGTCGATCATCACCACGCCGCCGCCACTGGTGACACGAGGTGTAGCCCGCGTTCGAGTTCGATGCGCCCGCGTCCACGTTCGCGTGATCGGGTCGCACGAACGAGCGGGCGAAGTTCTCGGCATCGACCGTCACGACGCTGCTCGCGCTGCCGTTGTCCTGGACGA
>JAYTHL010000045.1:0-6950 GCA_043732605.1 Rhizobacter sp.
AAGGACGAACGAATCTGCATCGCCGGCGTCGACGATCTCGTTGTCCGCTCGCTGCTCGACCGGCAGCAGTTCTCCGACGACCACGGTGTCGCCGAGAAGATGGGCATCTCGTCGGCCGGCTGGTCGCTGTTCGGCCTGATCTGGCCGTCGGAGCTGCGCCTCGCCGCGCGCCTGGCGCAGCGCCCGGTGCGGGCGGACGAGCGCATCCTCGAGGTCGGCTGCGGCCTGGCGGTCGCGAGCCTCGTCGGCCATCGCGCCGGCGCCGACGTCACGGCGAGCGACCGCCATCCGCTGACCGCGCTTTTCCTGCGCGAGAACCTGGTCCTGAACGGGCTCGGGCCGATGAAGTACCTGCACGGCGACTGGGCCGTCGAGAGCGCGGTCGAGCCCGATCCCGCCGACGTGGTCGCGTCGGATCGCTACGACCTGATCATCGGCAGCGATCTGCTCTACGAGAGAGATGTGGCGGGCGACCTGGCCCGGTTCGTCGACCGTCATGCGAAGCCTGAATGCGACGTGTGGATCGTCGATCCGGACCGTGGCAATCGGCCGGCCTTCAACCGGCGCATGGCGGATGCAGGTTTCCTGCTGGGCGAGGAGCGCCTCGACGCGGCTGCGACCGGCTCGGCGCCGGCGTACAAGGGACGGCTCCTCGTGTACGCCCGTAAACTCGGCCGGAACTGATCGCGCCAGCCGGCGCGATCCTTGCATTGGGCTCGTCCATGTCCATGACCGATCTCCAGGAGCTGCTCGACAGCAACCGCCGCTGGGCGAAGAAGATGGAGGTCGCGCGGCCGGGCTTCTTCACCGGCCTGCTGCAGCAGCAGGCGCCGCAATACCTGTGGATCGGCTGCGCCGACAGCCGCGTGCCGGCGAACGATCTCGTCGACCTCGCGCCGGGCGAGCTTTTCGTCCACCGCAACGTCGCCAACGTCGTCGTCCACTCCGACCTGAACTGCCTGTCGGTGATCCAGTTCGCGACCGACGTGCTGAAGGTCAAGCACATCATCGTCGTCGGCCACTCCGGCTGCGGCGGTGTCGTCGCGGCGCTCGAGAACCGGCGCATCGGCCTTGCCGACAACTGGATCCGCCACGTCCAGGACGTCCGCAACCGTCACGCGGCCTGGCTCGAGACGTTGCCGGCCGCGCGTCGCGTCGATGCGCTGTGCGAGCTCAACGTCGTGGAGCAGGCGCTCAACGTCTGCCAGACGACCGTCGTGCAGGAAGCATGGCAGCGCGGCCAGGAGCTGGTCGTGCACGGCTGGGTCTACGGCCTGCAGAACGGGCTGCTGCAGGACCTCAACATGACCGTGACCCGGCTTGACGACGCCGGCGCGGCCTACGACACCGCGATCGCCGCGGTGCGAGCGCGCCACGACGGCATCGTCGCCGGCGACGGCGCGGCCGGGTAGCGCCGGGCCGCTCGATTCGGCATCAGCCCGGGTCCGGCCCCGGCCCCGGGCTCGGCCCCGGCCATAGTCTTGGGGATGTGCGGCGCTGGCCGCGCGCCTAGAGTCGCGACCTCGTTCGCATCGTCGTCCGCGCGATCGCCGGAACCCTTCGCGGACATTTCATCCGTCACGCAGGAGACACAGACATGCTGAGAATCACCATCAACGGCGTCTCGCTCGACCCGGCCTCGCCCGCGCCGCGCGCGGCAGCGATCGGCACCGCGAGCGCCGCGAAGTCCGACTACATCCTGGTCCAGTCGACCGAGCCGATGACGGCCGAGGAGTCGGCGCAGCTCAAGAAGGCGGGTGCGGTCGTCCAGGAGTACGTCTCCGACAACACCTACCTGTGCGGCTTCAAGGAAACCGGGCTCGCGAAGGTGCGGGCGCTGCCGTTCGTGGCCTGGGCCGGCGTCTACGACGATGCCTTCAAGATCCCGCCCACGGTACGCGCACCGGCGGCGACGGCGCGCTCGGCGACGATCGGCGGCGTCGCGCCTTCGCCCTCGACCTCGCGCGCCTTCCACAAGGTCGACGTCGTCTTCCACAAGGGCGTCGATCCGAGCAAGCCGGCGATGCGCAGGAAGATCGCGGCGGCGGCGCGCGTCAGTCCCGACGATCTCGAGATGAGCAAGAACAAGGTCCGCATGCGCATCCAGGACCGCTACCTCGACGACATCGCCGCCATCGACGAGGTGCGCTATCTCGCGCCGGCGCCGGTGTTCCGGCTCTACAACAACGTCGCGCGGCCGATCCTCAACGCCGATGTCCTGATCAACGGCACGGCCTACCAGGGCGCGGGCCAGATCGTCGTCGTCAACGACACCGGCTTCGACAAGGGCTCGACGACCAACGTCCATCCGGCGTTCACGGGCCGCGTCACGAAGCTGGTCGCGCTCGGCCGGCCGACCTCCGACGATCCCGACGGCCACGGCACGCACGTCGCCGGCTCGGTGCTCGGCGACGGCAACTCGCCGTCGATGGGCGGCAAGATCCAGGGCACGGCGCCCAAGGCCAGGCTGATCACGCAGTCGCTGCTCGACTCGGGCGGCGGCCTCGGCGGCATCCCGAACGATCTGCACGATCTCTTTCGGCCGCCCTACGACAACAACAAGGCGCGCATCCAGACCAACTCGTGGGGCTCGGGGCCGGGGCCGTACTCGCCGAGCTCGAACGAGATCGACGACTTCGTCTGGAACCATCCCGACTGCGTCATCTGCTTCGCCGCCGGCAACGACGGCACCGACGGCAACAGCAACGGCGTCGTCGATCCCGGCTCGGTGGCGGGCGAGGCGTCGGCGAAGAACTGCATCACGGTGGGCGCGTCGGAGAGCTTGCGTCCTCGCTTCAGCGCGACCTACGGCGCGTACTGGCCGTCCGACTATCCGGCCAGTCCACTGCACGACGACCGCATCGCAAACAACGCGGACGGCATGGTCGCGTTCAGCAGTCGCGGGCCGACCAAGGAAGGGCGCATCAAGCCCGACGTCGTCGCGCCGGGGACGTGCATCCTGTCGACGCGCTCGCGTGCGCTCGTCACCGCGTCGACCGACTACGGCACATCGAGCGATCCGGCGTTCTTCTTCGACGGCGGTACGAGCATGGCGACGCCGCTGGTCGCCGGCTGCGTCGCGGTCGTGCGCGAGACGCTGGTGAAGAACGGCATGCCGACGCCGAGCGCCGCGGTCGTCAAGGCGATCCTGATCAACGGCGCCGTCATGGTGCCCGGCCAGTACAGCCCGAGCGAGGCCGGCGCGTCGCCGAACATGTCGTCGGGCTGGGGCCGCGTCAACCTCGCCGGCTCGATCATCCTGCCGGGCGCGAATCCGAACGGCGGCTTCGGCGAGGGCGGTCCGCTGAAGCAGGGACAGAGCAGCACGGTGACGATCACCATCCCGACCAAGAAGCGCTCGACCGGCGCACACACCGCGGCCGCCGGCTACACGCTGAAGGTGACGCTCGTCTGGTCCGACCCGCCCGGCGCCAAGCTGCAGAACGACCTCGACCTGATCGTCAAGGCATCGAACGGCGTCGAGCGCCACGGCAACATGGGCACGGGCAAGGGCTTCGATCGCGTCAACAACGTCGAGCAGGTGGTGTGGGAGAACATTCCGGCGGGCGCGGTGACGATCACCGTCACTGCCTTCCACATCACCCAGTTCGCGCAGCCCTGGGCTTACGCCTGGCGGATCAGCTGAGCGGACGAAGAACGGGCCACGCGCGGCATCGCCGTCCGTGGCCCCCGGCCGATGCGCAAGGTCAGAGGCTCTTCAGGAAGCTGAGGCTCGGGGCGAAGAAGTATTCGCCGCCACGCATCTTGACGAAGCCGTGGAAGTCGAACGTGTGGTTCGTGCTTGCCGGCTCGTCCCAGGTCTCGTGCCACTTCGGCTTCGGAGTCGTCCCGGTCACGAAGCCCTGCCCGATGATCGGATCGATGCCGACGTTCGCGGGCGGGAAGGCCAGGTCGTTGGCCCAGCTCTTCTGGGTGAAGACGAACTGCGTCAGGCTCGAGTTGAAGGCCATGAAGAGCAAGCCGACGCCGCCCGTCGGCAGCTTCGGGCCGACGCTGGCGTCGAAGCATCGCCGCGACGAACGTGTCGCCCGATGCGCCGCTGTCGTGGAAGCGCTGCGTCGCCCGCAGCTGCTCGTAGGCGCTCGTGACATGGAAGTTCGCGATCTCGCGCAAGGCGCGACGCGAGGCCTGCGCCTTGGTCGGATCGAGCTTGAAGAAGATGTTCGTCGTCTCCGGCCGGCCGTGTGTCCCTTCAGGATGTTGCCCTGCAGGTCGCGCAGCATCTGCTGTTCTTCGTGCGAGGCCGCCAGCCACGCGAGCGGCTTTGAAAGATCGATGGCCATGAGGTCTCTCCGGGCAGTGAAGAAGCGGCGGACGAATCGCATCGAAGGCCGGCCGGACGCATCCCAGGCAGCGCGTCCCGCGACCGAATCCCCTGCATTGACGACATCGGGGCTCGTGCCCGCGTGCGCACTACGCGCCGAGATAGCGGTGCCAGAGCGCAGGGTCGGCGGCCATCTCGGCCGAGCTGCCGCGCCAGGCGACGCGGCCCTTCTCGACGATCACGTGGTGGTCGCCGATGGCGACGAGACGGCGCACGTACTTGTCGATCACGATCATCGCCAGGCCCGCCTCGCCCAGCTGCGCGAGCGCGCGCCAGATCTCTTCGCGCACCAGCGGCGCGAGCCCTTCGGTCGCTTCGTCGAGGATCAGCAGCGTCGGGTTCGTGACGATCGCCCGGCCGATGGCGAGCATCTGCTGCTCGCCGCCCGAGAGCTGGTTGCCGAGATGCTCGCGCCGTCCGGCGAGTGCCGGAAAGAGCTCGAGCACGCGGCGCGGCGTCCAGGTTGCAACGCCGTCGGGCGAGGCGCGGTGGAAGGCGGTGAGGTGCTCGTCGACGCTCAGGTTGGGGAAGACCTGTCGTCCTTCCGGCACGAGCGCGATGCCGGCGCGGGCGACGCGGTTCGCCGGCCAGCCCGTGATCTCGCGGCCGGCGAAGCGGACGCTGCCAGCGCTCGGCGCGAGCAGGCCCATCACCGTGCGCACCAACGTCGTCTTGCCCATGCCGTTGCGGCCGAGCACGCCGACGATTTCGCCCGGCGCGACGGCGAGGTCGATGCCGAACAGCACCTCGGACCGGCCATAGCCGGCGTGGACGGCGCGCACCTCGAGCAGCGGCGCCGCCATCACGCGCTCTCGTCGCCGAGATAGGCGGCGATCACGGCCGGGTCGGCGCGCACCGCGTCGGGCGCGCCGGTCGCGATCAGGCGTCCGCCGACGAGCACCGAGACGCGGTCGGCGAGCCGGAAGACGGCGTCGACGTCGTGCTCGATGAGCAGCACCGTGCTGGTCACGCGAACGACGTCGATGAGTCTCTCCATGCGCGCCGACTCGTCGGCGCCCATGCCGGCCATCGGCTCGTCGAGCATCAGCAGCAGCGGCCGGCTCGCGAGCGCCATGCCGACCTCGAGCGCACGCCGCTCGCCGTGCGAGAGCTGGTCGATGGCGTGCGTCGCCTTTTCAGCCAGGCCGATGTCGGCGAGGACCTCGCTGGCGCGCTCGAACTCGGTCGCATCGGCCCGCATCGGCCGCCATGCGCGAAAGCTGCTGCCCGAGACGGCCTGGACCGCGAGTGCGACGTTGTCGAGCACGCTCGCGCTCTTGAAGAGCCGCGTGATCTGGAACGAGCGCACGAGCCCGCGGCGCGCGCGCTGGTGCGGCGCGAGCGAGGTGACGTCGACGCCATCGAAGACGATCCTGCCGCGATCGGGCGCGAGCTGGCCGCCGAGCTGCGCGACAAAGGTCGTCTTGCCGGCGCCGTTCGGGCCGATCAGCGCGTGGACCTCGCCTCGCCGCACCTGCAGGTCGACGCGGTCGGTCGCGACGAGTGCGCCGAAGCGCTTCTCGAGGCCGCTGACGTCGAGCAGCGGCGGCGTCATCGCGGGCCTGCCTTGCGATCGCGCAGCGTCTTCACGACGCCGACGAGCCCCTGCCGCGCGAAGAGGACGACCGCGAGCAGCACCCAGCCGGTCCAGAACTCCCAGTGCTCGGTGTACGCGCCGAGCACTTCCTGCAAAAGCAGGAGCACGGCCGCGCCGACGAGGCCGCCCCAGACAGTGGCGACGCCGCCGAGAATCACCATCACCATCAGCGTGCCCGACTGCGTCCAGTGCAGCACGTTCGGGCTGACGTAGCCCTGCAGGTTCACGCTCAGCGCACCGGCGACGCCGCCGAGCGCGCCGGCGACGACGAAGACGACGAGCTTGCTGCGGTAGACCGCAAAGCCGAGCGCCTCGGCGCGGACGTCGTCGTCGCGCAGCGCGAGCACGGCGCGGCCGAAGCGCGAGGGCACGAAGCGGGCGAGCGCGACCAGCGTCAGCACGAGGACCGCGAGCGCGACGTAGTAGAACGCGAGCGGGTCCTTGAGATCGAGCACGCGGTCGCCGAACGAGAAGAGCGAGCGGGCGCGGATGTTGAGGCCTTCGTCGCCGCCGTAGCCCTTCACCGAGTTGGCGAGGTAGTACAGCATCTGCGCGAACGCCAGCGTGATCATGATGAAGTAGACGCCGCGCGTGCGCAGCGAGACCGCGCCGATGACGAGCGCGACCAGTGCCGTGATCGCGACCGTCGCGGCGAGATGCGCGACGCCGCTCTGCACGCCCTCGCTGATCATCACGCCGGTGACGTACGCGCCGACGCCAACGAACGCGGCGTGGCCGAACGAGACCATGCCGCCGTAGCCGAGGACGAGGTTGAGGCTCGTCGCGGCGACCCCGAAGACGACGATGCGGCTCGCGAGGCTCAGGTAGAAGTCGAGGCCGAGCGCGCGCAGCACGAAGGGCAGGGCGAGCGCGACGAGCGCGGCGACGGCGATCGGCAGCGCGCGAACGGCGGGGCGCATCAGCCGCGTGCCGGGAACAGGCCCTGCGGCTTGATCGCCAGGACCACGGCCATGAAGACGTAGACCGCGATCGACGCGATCGCCGGCC
>JAYTHL010000046.1:0-6922 GCA_043732605.1 Rhizobacter sp.
GTGATCCAGCTGGCCGAGCGATTCGGCCAGCTGACCCATCGCGACACCGAGCTCGCGGTGAAGACGATCCTCGACGCGATGGCGTCCGCGCTCGCGCGCGGCCATCGCATCGAGATCCGCGGCTTCGGCAGCTTCTCGATCAACCGCAGGCCGCCGCGCGTGGGCCGCAATCCCCGTTCGGGCGAGCAGGTCGTGATCTCGGAGAAGCTCGTGCCGCATTTCAAGCCGGGCAAGGCGCTGCGCGAAGCGGTCGACGGGCGGGCCGGACAAGCGGCAGCGACTGCTGACGACGCCGCCGTCGTCGCCGTCAAGGACTGACGCTTCGCCCATGCGGATCCTCGTCTGGCTCATCCGGGCGGCGGTCTTCTTCACCCTGTTCGTGTTCGCCCTGAACAACCGGGAGACGTCGAGGATCAGCCTGTTCTTCGGCTACGAATGGCAGGCGCCGATGGTCTTCATCGTGCTCGCCGTCTTCGCCATCGGCGTCGCCTTCGGCATCGTCGCGATGGTGCCGAGCTGGTGGCGCCATCGCCGCAGCGCGCGGCGCGAGGCGGCGCGGGCTCCGGTCGTGGCCGTGCCGGCGCCTGCGGCACGTGTCGCCGAGTCGGAGCCGGCATACGTGCATCCGCCCCGCGATGGACTTTGACCAGCAGTGGCTGCTCTGGGCCCTGCCGATCGCCTTCGCGCTCGGCTGGCTCGCCAGGGTCTGGGACCAGCGCCAGCGCCGGCGTGACCTCGAAGGCTCGCAGAAGGTCTACTACCAGGGCCTCAACTTCCTCCTCAACGAGCAGCACGACAAGGCGATCGATTCCTTCATCGCCGCCGTGCAGCAGGACCCCGACACGTCCGAGCTGCACCTCGCGCTCGGCAACCTGTTCCGCCGGCGCGGCGAGTACGAGCGCGCGGTGCGCGTGCACCAGCACGTCCTCGGCCGCGCCGACTTGCCCAAGAGCGATCGCGACCGGGCCCAGCACGGCCTCGCCCAGGACTACCTGAAGGCCGGCCTCTTCGATCGCGCCGAAGCAGCGTTCGAGGCGCTCGCGGGCACGTCCTTCGACACCGAATCGCGCCTCGCGCTGCTCGACCTGCACGAACGCTCGCGCGACTGGAAGGCCGCGGTCGGCGTCGCCGAGCAGCTCGAGAAGAGCGGCGCGGGATCGTTCGCCTCGCGCATCGCGCACTACTGGTGCGAGCTCGCGCTCGAATCCGATTCCGCGCGGCAACCCGAGGCCGCGGCCGACGCGCTCGCCCGAGCCCGTGACGTCGCGCCTGGCGATGCCCGACCACTGGTCCTCTCCGGCGAGCAGGCCGCGGCGCGCGGCGATCACGCCGAAGCGCTGCGCTTCTGGAACACCTTGATGACGGTGCGGCCGACCGCCTTCAACCTGGTCGCCCGCCGCTACGCTGCAAGCGCACGCGCGACGGGCGATGCCGCCGGCGCGCTGGCGCGGCTGCAGGCGCTCTACGACAAGGCGCCGACGCTCGATCTGCTCGAGACCGTCGCGTCGCTGCAGCCCGACGACAACGCGAAAGAGAGCCGGCTGCTGTCCCATCTGCGCGAGCATCCGACGCTCGCCGCGGCGCAATCGTTGCTGGGGCAGCGCGATCCTGCCGCGCCGCTCGGCGCGGCCGAGGCCGGCGCCGTCGGCGACGCCGTGCGCCGCGCAGCCCGGCCGCTGCATCGCTACCGCTGCGCCGCCTGCGGCTTCGAGGCCGAGCACTACTTCTGGCAGTGCCCGGGCTGCCTCGGCTGGGATACTTACCCGCCGCAACGCCTGGAAGACCTGTGACCGTTCCGCCCACCCGCGCCCAGCTCGACGCCGCCCGCGTGCTCGTCGTCGGCGACGCGATGCTCGACCGCTACTGGTTCGGCGCGGTGGACCGCATCTCGCCGGAGGCGCCCGTCCCGATCGTTCGCATCAACCCGAAGAAGCATCAGGAGCGGCTCGGTGGCGCGGCCAACGTCGCCTGGAACGCGAAGACGCTCGGCGCCCACGCCAGGCTGCTGACGGCGATCGGCGACGACGAGCACGGCGACCGCCTCGAGGCGCTGCTGCACGCGAGCGGCATCGAGACGCTCTTCAAGCGCGACCCGCGGCTGACCACGATCGTCAAGCTGCGCGTGATCGGCCGCTCGCAGCAACTGCTGCGCATCGATTTCGAGGAAGAGCCCGACTACGAGGTGCTCGACGAGATGCGCCCGCTGTACGCGAACGCCCTCGAGACCTGCCAGGCCGTCCTGTTCTCCGACTACGGCAAGGGCGGCCTGACCCACATCCCGACGATGATCGAGGCCGCCCGCGGCGCCGGTCTGCCGGTGCTCGTGGATCCGAAGGGCGCCGACTACTCGCGCTACAAGGGTGCCACGGTCATCACGCCGAACCGCAGCGAGCTCGCGCAGGTGATCGGTGCGTGGTCGAGCGAAGCGCAGTTGCATGAGCGCGCGCAGGCGCTGCGCCGATCGCTCGCCGTCGACGCCTTGCTGTTGACGCGCTCCGAGGAAGGCATGTCGCTCTTCGACGACGCCGGCCACCTGAACGTGCCTGCGACGGCGCGCGAGGTCTTCGACGTCACCGGCGCCGGCGACACCGTCATCGCGACGCTCGCGGCCATGCTCGCCTGCGGCGTCGGCTTGCGCGACGCGGTGCCGATCGCCAACCGCGCCGGCGGCATCGTCGTCGGCAAGTTCGGCACGGCGAGCGTCACCTACGACGAGCTCTTCGCCGCGGAGACCGCATGAGGGTCGTCGTCACCGGCGCCGCGGGGATGATCGGCGCGAACGTCGTGCGCGGCCTGAACGCGATCGGCATCGACGACGTCATCGCGGTCGACGACCTCACGACCGGCGCGAAGTACGCCAATCTTTCGGGCGCCGCGATCAGCGACTACTTCGACCGGCGCGACTTCTACGGCCGCTTCCAGCGCCGCGAGCTCGGCCGGATCGACGCCGTGATGCACGAAGGCGCGTGCTCCGACACGATGGAGCACGACGGCCGGCTGATGCTCGACCTCAACTACCGTGACTCGAAGACGCTGCTCGATGCCTGCCAGGAACAAGGCACGCGGCTGCTCTATGCGTCGTCGGCCGCGGTCTACGGCGGCTCCGCGTCGTTTCGCGAGGAGCCCGAGTTCGAACGCCCGCTCAACGTCTACGGCTACTCGAAGCTGCTCTTCGACCAGGTCGTGCGGCGCCGCCTGCCGAGCGCGACGTCGCAGGTCGCCGGCTTTCGCTACTTCAACGTCTACGGCCCGCACGAGCAGCACAAGGGCCGCATGGCGTCGGTCGCCTTCCACCACTTCAACCAGCTCCGCGACACCGGCCGCGTGCGCCTCTTCGGCCCGTACGGCGGCTACGGCGCCGGCGAGCAGGCGCGCGACTTCGTCTACGTCGGCGACGTCGTCGCGGTGAAGCTCTGGTTCCTCGCCCATCCCGAGGCGAGCGGCATCTTCAACCTCGGCACCGGCCGGGCGCAGCCGTTCAACGACGTTGCCCGCGCGGTCGTCAACGCCGACCGCGCCGCCCGGGGCGAGCCGGCGCTGTCGCTCGCCGAAATGGTCGCGGCCGGCACCGTCGAGTACGTCGACTTTCCCGAGGCCCTGGTCGGCAAGTACCAGTGCTTCACCCAGGCCGACCTGGCGCGCCTGCGCGCCACCGGCTGCGACCACGCCTTCGCCGACGTCGGGACAGGCGTCGGCCGCTACGCGGCGGCGCTGGCCGCGACTGCCGGCGCCTGATCGCCGGCGAGGGGTCAACCCGCAGGCAGTCGCGACCGTTACGGTCAGGTGTCGCGCCCGACGTGGGGTGCGCTCATGAGCGCGCCCAGACGCACGCTGTTCATTCAACCTCAGGAGGATTCACATGTTCAAGAAATTCATCGCCATCCTGGCGATGCTGTTCGCCACCACCATGGCGTTCGCGGCAGTCGACGCCAACAAGGCCACCCAGGCCGAGCTCGAAGCGATCAAGGGCATCGGCCCGGTGATCTCCTCGCTGATCATCAGCGAGCGCAAGAAGTCCGACTTCAAGGACTGGACCGACCTGGTCACCCGTGTCAAGGGCGTGGGCGACAAGAGCGCGGCGAAGTTCTCCGAAGGCGGCCTGACGGTCAACGGCGCGGCCTATGCCGGCGCACCCGCGACTGCCGCTCCGGCCAAGTCGACGGGCACCAAGGTCGTCGAGAAGACCAAGGAAGTCGCCAGCAAGACCGGTGAAGCCGTGAAGACGGGCGCCGAGAAGGCCGCCTCTGGCGTCAAGGGCGCCGCCAAGGTCGTCAAGGAAGACGCCAAGGAGCAGAAGGACGCCGTCAAGGAAAACGTCGCCGATGCCAAGGCCAAGCGCGCCGAGAAGAAGGCCGAGAAGGCCGAAGCGAAGGCCGAGAAGGCTGCGAGCGCGCCGAAGAAGTAAGACCTCTTCGCTCTCTCGCCGGGCTTCGCCGCCGCGCTTCGCGCGGTCGCGAAGCCCGCGTCGCTTTCAGCCGGCGCGTTGCTGCAGCGCGGGCTCGTTCCAGCCGAAGAAGGACTGGACCTCGACCGAGCGCGCCATCGTGTCGCGCACGCCGAGCGCGACCAGCTCGCGCGTGTACGGGGCTTCGAAGAGGAGATAGCTCGCGAGCGCGGCGCCACGTGCGCTTTCGCCCTCGCCCGAGACGCCGACGCCTCGCAGCATGCCGCGGATCGCGATCGGCAGGCTCGACAGGTGGCGTGCCGCGATGTCGTCGAGCCGCTCGCTCGGCGCGATCACGAGCACCTCGATCGGCTTGAGCGTCGTCTGCGCGCGCGCGCTCGGCGGCAGCAGCGCCAGCGTCGTGTTGATGCGCTGCAGCCGCTCGACGTCGACCGCGAGCGCGTCGAGGAAGATGTTGGAGAGCGCGTGGCCGGCGATCTGCGCCAGGTTCGGATATTCGCTGCTCGCCGGTCGCTCGCCCGGCGGCTCGTGCATGCGGCCCGCGCCGACGACGAGGATGCGCTCGGCGCCGAGATGCACGGCCGGCGAGATCGGCGCGGCCTGGCGCATCGAGCCGTCGCCGCAATACTCGACGTGGCCGCCGATGTCGAGCGCCACGGCCGGAAAGACGAACGGGATCGCCGACGACGCGAGCAGATGCTGCACGCCGATCGGCGTGCGCACGGCGATGCGCTGCGAGCGGGTCCACGGCACGATGTCGGCGAGCGCGTCGTAGAAGGTCACGTGCAGCCCGGAGCCATAGCTCGACGCCGTCACCGCCAGCGCGTTGAGGTGACCCTCGGCCATCACGCGGTGCAGTCGGGTCGTGTCGACGAGATCGGCGAGCAGCGCCTCGAGCGGCGTGTTGTCGAGCAGCGAGCGCGGCCGGGCCCGGCGCCAGCGCGCGATCACCCAGCCGATCGACATCATCGTCAGCCAGCGCGCGCCGGTCCGGATCACGCCGATCGAATCGGTGCGATAGACCTGCTCGGCGCGAAAGTTCTCCCAGACGTGGACCAGTCCGTCGACCGCGGCATCGAAGGTGTCGGCGCGGCAGGCGAGCGCGGCTGCGTTGATCGCGCCGGCCGACGTGCCGGCGATGACCGGGAACGGATTGCCCGCGGGCGCGTGGCTCTGGCGACGGATCTGTGCGACGGCCTTCAGCACACCGACTTGGTAGGCCGCTCGCGCGCCGCCGCCGGTGAGTACGAGGCCGGTTGTCGCTGTCGTGTCCGTCATCCCCGCGCGATGTTGGCCGAAGGCCAGTCGCGGCGATGATAGGTCAGCGACCTGGCGGAGCGGCGTGCGCGCGCCGTCGGTGGCTTGCCCTACCAGCATTCCGACACGGGCTTGGCCGAGCCGACGAGGCCGCGCACGCCACGCTCGTCGAGCGTGAAGGTGGCGCAGTCGTCGCGCAGCTGGCCGCCTTGCGGCACGGCGCGCATCGTGTACGCCGTGGCCGTGAGGTTGGTGAACGAGAGCTGGTAGTAGCCGTTGTCGCTCGACGCCTTGGCGACGACCGTCGGGCCGCCGACGTCGCTGAGCATCGCGGTCCGATAGCCGTTCACGCCCTGCTCGGTCGCGTAGCGTTCCATCATCTGCGCCGTCGTCGCGAGCGCGGTGCGGGCGTCGGCGCGGCGCGCCTTCCTCACCGAGGTCTGGTAAGTCGGCACCGCGACCGCCGAGAGCAGCGCCACGATGGCGACGACGATCATCAGCTCGACGAGCGTGAAGCCGCGGCCGGTCGAACGTCTTCCGGTCGCCAGCATCGAAGGCTCAGGGCGCATAGATCAGCCGCAGCGACGCGGCCTCCGTGCCGCCGGGAGCAACCGTGAAGCGGATCGTCTCGCCGACACGCAGCGTCGCGAGACCGACGGGCCTGCCCTGGCGCATCGCCAGCGTCTTGCCGTCGACCAGGCCGAGCCAGGTGCCCTGCACCTGCAGCCGCGTGCCGCTCGCGTCGAGCGCGGTGATCGTGCCTTCGCGCAGGCTCGCGCTCTCGTCGTTCTGGATCCGGGCCGGCTGCTGCGCCAGCCCCTGAACGGCCGATGCCGCGGGCGCTGTTGCGCCGCCGACGCGGACCGCAAGGCTCGGTCCGGCGAGCGCCGTCGCGACCGCGGCGAGAAGCAAGCCGCGCAGCGGCGACCGATGAATGATCAGCTGCATGTCAACGCACCTCGTGCCACATGACGCGGCCTTCCCGGCCGGCGCCGGAGGTCTCGCGCACCCGGACGACGGAGCCGTCCGAGGTGTTGATGAACTTGTCCTCGAGGCCGCTGACGCCGCCCGAGCGATTGCTCATGAAGCCCGGCGCCGCCGGGATCGCGCCGATGCGCCGGCCGCTCGTGTTCATCGCCTGCGCGGGGATGCCGGTGCGGCTGATGTAGTCGCTCGTCGTCAGGTTGTTGTCGCCGTTGGTGTCGAAGGTCGCGCTGTCGAAGCGGTTGCCGGTCATCGCGTCGAACTCGACCACCCAGC
>JAYTHL010000047.1:0-2000 GCA_043732605.1 Rhizobacter sp.
ACCGATCGCGCCGTCGTCTCGGCCTGGGTCGAGCGCTCGCGCCGCGCGGGCTCGGCGCGCGAGACCTTCACGCGGCACCTCGTCGCGCCGGCGAGCACGCGCGAGCCGTTCCAGCGCCTGGCCGACGCGGGCCTGCGCATGAACGAGCAGCCCGATGCCGGGACGCTCTGCGACTTCCTGGTCGACGAGGCCGTCGAGCTGAGCGGTGCCGAGCGCGTGCTGCTCGTGCTCGACGGCGAAGGCGGCCCGTCCATCGCGGCTGCACGTTTGCCGGACGGTGAATCGGCGGAGACGCTGCTCCACGCCATCACCCCCTGGCTCGACGAAGCGCGCGTCAACCGCGCGCCGAGCCTGCGCCACGGCCCCGACGACGCCGCCGACCCGCTCGACCAGCGCAGCTGCCTGATCGCGCCCCTGCTCGCCGGCCGCGATCTGCTCGGCTTCGTCTACGCCGATCTCGACGGCCTCTTCGGCCGCTTCGACGACGGCGACCGCGACCTGATCGCGATGCTCGCCAGCCAGGCCGCGCTGGCGTTGGCCAACGTGCGCTTTGCCGCCGGCCTCGAGCGAACGGTGGCCGAGCGCACGACCCAACTCGACGAGCGGGTGCGCGAGCTGGAGATCGTCAACGCGATCCAGAAGGCGGTCGCGGCCGAGCTCGACTTCCAGACCATCATCGACCTCGTCGGCGACAAGCTGCGCTCGGTGTTCGACTCGGGCGAGGTGAACATCCGCTGGTGGGATCCGGCGACGAATCTCGTCCACTATCTCTTCGAGTTCGAGCACGGCAAGCGCCTCGCGGTCGCGCCGACCACACCGAGTCCGGGTGGCCCGTTCGAGCGGATGCAGGCGACGCGCCAGCCGATCCAATACCGCAGCCAGGCCGAGCAGATCGCCGCCGGCAGCGGGGTGATCGCCGGGACGGAACGCAGCCGCTCGCTACTCAACGTTCCCATCGTCGGCAGCGACCGCGTGATCGGCACCATCCTGCTCGAGAACTACGAGCGCGACGACGCCTTCAGCGCTGCCGACGTGCGCCTGCTGACGACGGTCGCGGCCAGCATGGGCGTCGCGCTCGAGAACGCGCGGCTGGTCGAGGAGACGAAGCAGGCGCTGGAGCAGCAGACGGCCACCGCGCAGATCCTGGCCGTGATCAGCGAATCGCCCACCGACGTGGCGCCGGTGTTCCAGGCCATCGCCGAGCGCGCGCGTGTGCTGTGCGGCGCGGAAGTCGGAATGACGTCGCGCCTGGTTGGCGGCAACTTCCATCTGCTCGGCATCGACGGCACCTCGTCGGAGGCGCAGAGTGTCCTTCGCGCCCGATTTCCGGTGAAGCTGGAAGACGCGCCGCCGCAGGCGTTCAGGTGCGTCGTCGAGCGTGCGCCGGTGCAGATTCCCGATGTCGAAGCAGACCCGACGTATCTGTTCAAGGAGGGGGCCAGACAAGTCGGATTCCGCAGCATCCTGTCGGTGCCGCTGCTTCACGACGGTGAGGCGATCGGCACCATCGCCGTGGCGCGCGCCACGCCGGGGCTCTTTCCCGACGCGGCCGTGGAGCTGCTCCAGACCTTTGCGCGCCAGGCCGTGATCGCGATCGAGAACGTGCGGCTGTTCAACGAGACCAGGGAGGCGCTCGAGCAGCAGACTGCCTCCGCCGAGGTGCTGCGAGCGATCAGCAGCTCGGTGTCCGACACGGCCCCGGTGTTCGAGACCATCCTCGACAGCTGCGCACGCCTGTTCAAGGTCGATGGCTCCGTCATCACGCTCATCCGCGACGACGGGCAGGTCGACATCGCGGCGATCCAAGCGCATGCCGCCGACGGCGACATCCCCGGGTGGTCGCAGGAGTTGCAGCGTCGCGCCGAACGCGCCCGCTCGGTCTACCCGATCCCGCTGAAGAACAGCGGCACCGAGGCCGCGATCGCCGCCGGCCGCGTCGTCAGCTATCCCGACGTGCGCCATGGCCTCGACGTGCCCGCCGGCATTCGCGTGCCGGCCGA
>JAYTHL010000048.1:0-1993 GCA_043732605.1 Rhizobacter sp.
GTGCGCCATGGCCGTTCGCCTCAGCGATTCACCTCGATGCATTGCGCCTCGAGCAGGCGCAGCGCGAACATCGTCTCCCCGATCATCACCGCGAGCGGCTCGCGGCCGCCCGGGCCGCGCCTGAGTACCTGCACCGGCTCGCCCGGCAGGAAGCCGAGCTCGCCGAGCCGGCGCAAGGCGACGGCATCGATGTCGGGCGTGGCCGAGACGACGCGCGACACCGTGGCGTGGCTGCCATCGGCGAGCTGGTGCAGGAAGAGAGAGGCGACGGGGCTCACGGAAGGTGGCGGACGGGCGGGCAGAGGACGATGCACATGCGAATGAGATTTTCTCTCATTTGACACCTCATCCGGCGACTGGACCATGACTCTGGCATCGCCGGGCATGCCGGGGTTGACGAAGCGCAGGAAAAGTTCATGGCGCGTGCCGGTTCCGCGCTTCGGCGGGGCGGCGGTGGAAGGCGACGAGCCCCGCCGCGGCGACCCCGAGAGCGCTGTGCACCCAGCCGAGCGCGGGTCGCACCGGATCCGGCGCGAAGTAGTACAGGAGGTAGCCGGTCAGCACGCACGCACCGGCGAGCAGGCACAGCACCAGGCCGGAGCTGCGCTGGCGCGCCCGGCGCACGCGCTGGCTGAGGCGCCAGCCGCGCGGCACGTGCGTCGCAGCGAGCGCTCCGAGGACGAACAGGATCGCGAATGCCGCCAAGCCGTGCAGTCGCATCGTCCACGGCTCGAACGCGGACGGCAGCGCGTCGTCGGCGCGGCCGTAGTGCA
The DNA here is from genome assembly GCA_043732605.1 of Rhizobacter sp. Classification (GTDB taxonomy): domain Bacteria; phylum Pseudomonadota; class Gammaproteobacteria; order Burkholderiales; family Burkholderiaceae_C; genus Schlegelella_A. The sequence continues at coordinate 774 of JAYTHL010000048.1, forward strand.
GCGCGAGCCAGGCCAGCCCGCTCGCGAGCACCGTGCCGCTCGAGACGTAAAAGACTGCCTTCTGCCAGCCGAGGAGGCGATTGGCGCTGCGCAGCACGTCAGTGCAGCCAGGCGCGGGCGCCGAACCGCTCGAGCAACGGATGGCGCGCGTCGCCGCTGACCAGGACGATCTTGGTGAGCGCGTCGGCCCAGATGCACTCGGGCGCGGCGACGCTCGCGTGCCCGTCCGTGCAGAGCCGGCTGGTCGCGAACGCGCCGTCGGTGAGCGTGGCGAAGCGGCGCACGCCGCCCGCGGCCTCGTCGCGCAGATCGATCGGCACGGTCGTCGCTCCGAAGACGCGCAGGTCGCCGCCGGCGTTGACCCAGCCCGCCTGCGCGCCGGCGGCACGGAGCGCATCGACCGCGCAATCGACGGCATGGCCCTTGCCGATGCCGCCGAGATCGAGGTGGACGGCCGCGCCGGACTTGTGCAGCCCGCCGGCGTCGCAATGCCAGCCGGTCGCGCCGCTGCCGAGCGTGATGTCGAAGATGCCGTCGCTCGCCCGATGCAGCGCGTCGGCGGCGGCGAGGACGCGGCGCGTGTCGGCGCCGATCTCGATCCGCTCGCCCGCGGCAGCGGCGTTGAAGCGGAAGATCTCGCTGCCGGCGGTGAAGCGCGAGAGTCGACGTTCGACGGTGGCGATCGCGGCGAAGGCGGCGTCGATCGCCGCGCCGGAGTCGTCGCCACGGGCGTCGCCCTCGGTCTGCCACGTCGAGCCTTCGCCATCGATCACGATACCGATCTCGACCAGCGTGCCGAGCAGCGGCCGGGCTCGCCGCAGGACGCGTCGCGCCGGTGTCACTCGAAGAGCCCCGTCTTCTTCGCCAGCGCGACGACCGCCACGATGCGCTTGACGCCTTCGGTGACGTGCGTGCAGCTCAGCGTGGCGCCGCTGATGTTGGCGATGTCGTCGCCGACGCGCAGCGTCGAGGCCGCGGTCTTGCCGACGAACTGGCGCCGCCATGCGGGCAGGCGGATCTCGCCGCCGTGGCTCTCGCGATAGGACAGCACTTCGATCTGCCTGACGGCGCCGTCGAGGCCGATGCCGACGGCGTACGAGATCAGCTCGAACTTGCCGACGACCTCGTCGCTCACGACGTAGCCGAGCGTCTGGTCGCCGCGCCGCGCGAGCTTGACGGGCCAGCGTGCCGAGCGGGCGCGAACGCCTTGCGCGTCGAGC
>JAYTHL010000049.1:0-6885 GCA_043732605.1 Rhizobacter sp.
GTGCCGCTCGCGAACGACGAGATCGTGCCGCGTGCGACGACTGCAGCCTGAGCCGATCGGTCGCTGACGATCAGCGGCACGCCGGCACGTACGGCCGGCTGTCGCCGAGATAGTGCGTCCAGCGATCGACCGCGATCGGCCCGCCGGCGAGGCGGCAGGCGATGTCGCGCCAGGCATCGGGCGTCGCGTCGAACGCGGAGCCGGCGCTGCCGACGCGGGCGAGCCAGCCCGAGCGCGCCGTGTCCGCGCCGACCAGCGTGCCGCCCGGCGGCAACGGGATCGCCGCGTCGAGCGCGCGCCTGCCCGCGACGTCCCACAGCAGCGCGCGACCTTCGACCTGCAACGCGATCGTGCGCGAATCGGCGGAGAAGACAGGCGCGCCGACCGAGCGCTCGCCGGGCTCGACCGGCAGCTCCGCGTTCTCGGCGACAGGCGCGCCGTCACTCGCGCGCAGCACCGTGAGGCGCGCCGTCCGCGTCAGCGAGAGGCCGCCGAGGTCGATGCGGAATGCGTCCTCCGCGCTGCCCGGGCCGCTGGCTTTGGCCTTCCAGCGGCCATCGGGGCTCGTCGTGGTCGCAGCCGGCGCCGACAGCGACGGGGACGTCGATGCGACGGGCAACGGCGCAACGGACGTGGTCCATCGACCGACGTCGACCGGCAACGACACGAACAGTCTGCCGTCGGCTGCGGCCGAGAGCAGACGCCGGCCGTCGGCCGCGAAAGCAAGGCCACGCACCGCCGCGGCGCGGCGCAGGAGCGTGCGCGACAGCCAGTCGGCATCGTCGGCCGTGCGCAGCCACAGCACGACCTCGCCGGTCGCATGGCCGGTCGCGAGGAAGCGGCCGTCGGGCGAGACTGCCATCCGCTCGAGCGCGCCGTGCTGGAGCACGTCGAGCGCGGCGGTGCGCTGTCCGCTCGCGCTGTCGAAGACCTCGATCCGGCCGGCGCGCGAGGCCGCGAAGAGGCGCTGGCCTGGCGCGTCGAAGGCGAGCGACTGGACCGCGCTGCGGCCCGTGCCGGCGAACACGGGCGGTGTCGCGCCGGGCTCGAGCGCGAACGCCTTCAGGAAGCCCTGATCGCCACCGGCGACGAGCCATCGTCCGTCCCGGGGCCGAACGCGACGGCGCTGAGATCGAGGCCGGCGAACGCGATCACGCGCGACGTGCCGTCGACGAGGTCGTGGACGACCAGCCGACCGCTCGACGACGCCGACGCGAGGCGCCGCCCGGCCGGATCGAAGGCCAGCGCGAGCACGCGCAGGCTCGGGTCCATCTCGCCGACCTTGTCACCGCTCGCGAAGCGCTCGATCTCGCTGCCCGCATGCACGGCGATCTCGCCGCTCGAGCCGGCCTCGGCCCAGCGCGTGCCGTCGGCGGAGAACGCGAGCGCGTCGACGGCGCGAAAGAGCGCGAGGCCGGTCGCCGGCGCGGTCATCGTCTGCAGCGATGCGTCGTCGACGCGGCCGCGATAGACCGCGCCGCGGCTGTCCGCGAGCAGCAGCGCATCGCCGCGCGGCGCGACCGCGAGCGACCACCACGCCGCCTCGTGCTGTTGCAGGCGCGAGATCGGCAGCGCCGTCACCGCGCCGAGCAGGGCGCTGCGGCCATCGACGGTCGGCGCGACTGCATGCGACTGCGCGGCGAGTTGCAGCGCGAGCACCGGATCGCGCACGAGCAGCGACGCCGACTGCGCGGCGAGCTGACGCGCCAGCGCTTCCTCGCGCAGCAGGACGGCCGCGTCGCCTCGATCGCCTGCCAGGTCGCGACACCGGCCGCGATGACGATCGCCACCGCCGCCACGACGGCGATGCGGCGCGTGCGCCGCTGCTGGCGCACGTCCTCGCCGTCGAGCACGTCCTTGGCGATGCCGCGGATCGGCGCCGCGAGATCGAGCAGCGCGGGCCGGAGGCGCGGATCGCGCGGGCCGATGCGCTCCGCCGCGCGCGCCCAGCGCAGGTCGACCCAGAGCTGCTCTTCCGACAGCCGCGCGAGCGCCGCGGGTGGCAGCGCATCGGTGCGCGATGCGTCGAGTCCGCCGCCGCCCGCGGTCCATGCGAGCGTGCCCTCGGTGAGGACGATCAGCAGCCGCTCGGTGCCGTGCCGGTCGAGCCACCACAGCAGCTCCTTCGCGCACCACGGCGACGCCGCCGACGCCGGCGAGGCGAAGAAGACGAGCCAGCGGCTCGCCTCGAGATGGTCGGCGATGCTGGTCCACAGACCCGGGCTCGCCGAGAGGCCGGTCTTGTCGCGGAACACATCCATCGCACGCAGGCGAAAGAGCGGCTTGGGGAGCTTCTCGAGCCCGACCTCGAGGGCCGCGGCGAGGCGGCCGTCGGCCGACTGGGAGTACGAGAGGAAGGCGTCGTGCGCCGGCTGCGCCAAGGTTGATCAGGCCAGGCCGCAGCCGCGCAGCACCAGCGAAGTCACGTGCTCTGCCGCGCGGGCGTGATCGCGTCCGCTCAGCCGTGCACGGCCGAGCACGGCGCGCACCTGGACGTCGAAGTCGGCGTAGGTCTGGGTCGCGGCCCAGATCGTGAAGAAGAGATGGGTCGCATCGACCGGCGCCATCCGACCGGCGGCGATCCAGCCGTCGATGACGCGCGCCTTCTGCTTGACCGTCGCGCGCAGCTCGGTGCGCATCAGCTCGCCCAGCACAGGCGCGCCGTGCAGCAGCTCGTTGGCGAAGACGCGCGAAGCGTCGGGCCGCTCGGCCGACATCGCCATCTTGGCGCGGATGTAGGCAGCGAGCGCTTCGCGCGGATCGGCGTCGGCGACCAGGCTGTCCATCGGCACGAGCCAGTCGTGCAGGGTGCGCGCGAGCACCTCGTGGTAGAGCCCGTGCTTGCTGCCGAAGTGGTAGTGCAGATTGGCCTTCGGCACGCCGGCGGCCTCGGCGATCGCCGCCGTCGTCGCGCCGTTGAAGCCGGCGCGCGCGAACACCCGCTCGGCGGCGCCGAGGAGTGCCGCACGCGCCGCGTCGCCACGCGACTGAGGAGCCCGCACTCGGGCGGGGCGCGGCCGGCCCGAAGCCGGCGCGCGCGCCGCGCCGCTCACTTCTTCGTCGCCGCCTCCCACACGACGTGCGAGTACGCGGCCTTGCCCGGATCCTTCTTGATCACCGGCGAGCTGCCGGCAGCGAGCAGCACCTTGACCGTGCGCTCGTAGGCGGCCGGCTCGAGGTAGCCGAGCTTGGGCGTGCCGGCGGTGGTGATCAGCTTGGCGACGTTCTCCATCTGCCGCTGCTGCACCTTCAGCGTCGCGCTGCCCGACGGATCGGCGGCGACGACGATCTTCGCGGCTTCGGCTGGATCCTTGACGGCGTCGTTCCAGCCCTTCAAGGTGGCGCGCAGGAACTTCGCCGCACGCGCGACGAAGGCCGGATCCTTCAGCTTGCTGTCGAGCACGTAGAGGCCGTCTTCCAGCGAGGCGACGCCCTGGTCCTCGTAGAAGAAGGCGACGAGGTCGCTTTCCTTCACGCCCGCGTCGACGACCTGCCAGTACTCGTTGTAGATCATGGTCGAGATGCACGCCGCCTGGTTCTGCAGCAGCGGATCGACGTTGAAGCCCTGCTTCATGATCTTGATGTCGCTGTCGGGCTTCAAGCCCAGCTTGGCCATCCAGTTGAGGAACGGGTACTCGTTGCCGCCGTACCAGACGCCGAGCGTCTTGCCCTTCAGGTCTTTCGGCGTCGACACGCCGCTCGCCTTCTTGCAGGTCAGCATCAGGCCCGAGCGGTTGAAGATCTGCGCGATGTTGACGAGCGGGACGCCGGCCTCGCGCGCGGCGAGCGCGTCGGGCATCCAGTTGACGATCGCGTCGGCCTGGTTGCCGGCGAGCACCTGCACCGGCGAGACGTCGGGGCCGCCCGGCTTGATCGTGACGTCGAGGCCCTCGGCCTTGTAGTAGCCCTTGGCGGCGGCGACGTAGTAGCCGGCGAACTGGGCCTGTGGCACCCACTTCATCTGCACCGTGAACTTCTGCGCCTGCGCAGCAGCGGGCGCGGCGACGCCGACGCCGACCGCGGTGACGAGCGCGGCGAGCGCGAACTTGAAGGACGAACCGATCATGGAGAGCTCCTCGGGTTGTTGGACTGACGGACGGACAAGGACGGGAGATGGTCGTTCACGCGGAACGGACCGAAGGGTGCCAGAACGCCCAGCGTCGTTCAAGCTGAACCAGAAGCGCATAGGCTGCCGAGCCGGAGACGGCAGCGACGACGATCGCGCCCCACACGAACGGCATGTTGAGCCGCGCCGCCTCGGTGCTGATGCGAAAGCCGAGGCCGACGGTCGGCGAGCCGAAGAACTCGGCGACGATGCCGCCGATGAGCGCGAGCGTCGCGTTGACCTTGAGCGCGCTCATGATGAAGGGCAGGGCGCAGGGCAGGCGCAGGTCGATCAGCGTGCGCACGTAGCCGGCGGCGTAGCTGTGCATCAGCTCGAGCTCGAGCTTGCCCGCGGCGCGCAGGCCTGCGAGGGTGGCGACGAGCATCGGAAAGAACGTCATCAGCACGACGACCGCAGCCTTCGACGGCCACTCGAAGCCGAACCACATCACCATGATGGGCGCGACCGCGACGAGCGGGATGGTGCCGGTCAGCGACGCGATCGGCAGCAGGCCGCGCTGCAGGAACGGCATCCGGTCGATCGCGACGCCGACGAGGAAGCCGAGCGTCGAGCCGACGACCCAGCCGACGAGGACCGCCTTGAGCACCGTCTGCACGAAGTCGCGCAGCAGCGTGTCCCACTGGCCGAGCATCGACGCGGCGATCGCCGACGGCGCAGGCAACAGCACGCGCGGCACCTCGAACGCCGTGACGCCGACCTGCCAGAAGAAGAGCACCCAGAGGCCGAAGAGCGCAGCGGTCAGCGGGCGGTAGATGCGGGCGCCGTCGAGCGCGGCGGAGCGCTGCACGGTGATCGTCGCGAGCGCGAGTGTGGCGAGCAGCGCGAGCCAGAAGCCGCTCGCGGCGGGTGCGGCGCCGGTCGCCGGCGGCAGGGTCGCGAACACCGCCGCGCCGGCGACGCACGGCAGCACGAGCAGGAGCGTGAAGCGCGCGTGCGGCGTCGGTGCGAGCGCACGCCAGGCGGCGAACGCGAGCAGCGCCCAGGCAAGGATCGGCATGGCGCCGCTTTGCCAGCGCATGACGGCGACGCCAGGATCGCCGGCCGCCGTCAGCGGATAGACCAGCGCGAGCACGAGGACGGCGAGAGCGAACACGGCGACGAGCGCGCCGGGCGCGCCGCGCGTTCCGGACGCGGCCGTCATCCGAATCTCCGCTGGCGCAGCACGATCCGCTCGGCAGCGGAGACTGCGGCGACCAGCACCAGGCCGAGCAGCGCCGACATCACGAGCGCCGACCAGATGCCGATCGTGTTGCCGTAGTACGAGCCGGTGAGCAGCTTCGCGCCGAGGCCGGCCTGCGCGCCTGTCGGCAGCTCGGCGACCATCGCGCCGACGAGCCCGGCCGCGACCCCGACGCGCAGCGACGGGAACAGAAACGGCAGCGCGGCCGGCAGGCGCAGCATCCAGAAGGCCTGCATCCGCGTGGCGGCGTAGGTGTGCATCAGCTCGGTGTCGATGCGCTGCGGCGAGCGCAGGCCCAGGACCATCGCGACGGTGACCGGGAAGAAGCAGAGGTACATGGCGATCGCCGCCTTCGGCGCGATGCCGGAAAAACCGAGGCTGCCGAGGATCACGAGGACGATCGGCGCGATCGCCAGCACCGGCACGGTCTGCGACGCGACGATCCACGGCAGCAGCGCGCGGTCGAGCGTGCGCGAGTGGACGATCGCGCCGGCCAGCGCGACCCCGAGCAGCGTGCCGAGGACGAAGCCGACCAGCGTCGACTGCGCCGTCACCGCGGCGTGGAAGAGCAGGTTGCGCGGCGAGTCGAGTGGCCAGTCGACGACGCTGGTCCACAGGTCGACCGCGACCTGGTGCGGCGCCGGCAGCACCGGCCGCTCCATCGACCAGGTCGCGGCGACGAGGTCGGCGAAGCCGTACGGCCCTTTCGGTGTCAGCACGCGCTCGATCGCGCCGGGCGCATTGAGCCAGACCGCGCCGGCATACCAGAGCACGACGACGCCGACGAGCACGACCCCGACCGGGACAGCGCGTCGCGCCCGCTCAGACATCGACGCCCCTGCCGCTTCCGATCGCGAGCGCCTCGCGCAGCTCGTGCGCGACGGCGACGAACTCGGGCGAGTCGCGCATGCCGAGGTCGCGCTCGTCGGGCAATGGCGACGCGATCACCTTCAGGATCCGCCCCGGCCGCGGCGACATCACGACGATGCGCGTCGAGAGGTAGGCGGCTTCGGCGATCGAGTGGGTGACGAAGACGACGGTGCGCTTCTCGCGCCGCCAGAGCTGCTGCAGCTGCTCGTTGAGACGGTCGCGCGTGATCTCGTCGAGGGCGCCGAAGGGCTCGTCCATCATCAGCAGGCGCGGCTCGAAGCCGAGCGCGCGTGCGATCGAGACGCGCTGCTGCATGCCACCGGAGAGCTGCCACGGGTACTTCTTCTCGAAGCCGCCGAGGCCGACGCGGGCCAGCTGCTCCATCGCCACCGACTTGCACGTGGCTGCGTCGCGCCCCTGGATCTGCAGCGGCAGCATGACGTTGGCGAGCACCGTGCGCCACGGAAAAAGCGCCGGTGACTGGAAGACGTAGCCGTAGGCGCGGGCGAGGCGCGCCTCGTGCGGGCTCATGCCGTTGACCTCGACCGTGCCCGAGGTGATCGGCTCGAGATCGGCGATGACGCGCAGCAGCGTGGTCTTGCCGCAGCCCGAAGGGCCGATCAGCGAGACGAACTCGCCGGGTGCGATCGCGAGGTCGATCTCGCTCAGCGCATGGACGGGTGCATCGGCGGACGGATAGACGACGCTC
>JAYTHL010000050.1:0-19438 GCA_043732605.1 Rhizobacter sp.
GCCGGGACGGTCGAGGATGCTGCCGGCAGCGGCCTTCGGCCGATCGTTCGCGGTGTACGCGAGCGCGAGCGTGCAGATGAAGAAGAGGGCAGCGCAGAACGCGGTCGAGCGCGACAGGAAGTTCGCGCTGCCGGTCGCGCCGAAGAGGCTGCCGGAGGCGCCGCTGCCGAACGAGGCGCCCATGTCGGCGCCCTTGCCGTGCTGGATCAGCACCAGGCCGATCATGACGAGAGCCGTCAGGATCTGCAGTGCCAGCACGAGGTTCATGACGATATTCATCGAGTGCGACTCCGGGTCGTGTGGGTTCAGCCAGCCGCTCGGCAGATGGCGACGAAATCGGCGGCTTTCAACGAGGCGCCGCCGATGAGGCCGCCGTCGATGTCGGGCTGGGCGAACAGCTGCGCGGCGTTGTCAGCCTTGACGCTGCCGCCGTAGAGGATGCCGACCGCGGCGGCGCCGGCGTTCGAGAGCGCCGCGCGCAGACAGGCGTGGACCGCCTGCGCCTGCTCCGAGGACGCTGTCCTGCCGGTGCCGATGGCCCAGACCGGCTCGTAGGCGAGGACGATCTTCGTCGTGTCGGCGCCGAGCAGCGACACGACGGCCGCGAGCTGGCGCAGGACGACGCTCTCGGTCGCTCCGGACTCGCGCTCGTCGATCGTCTCGCCGACGCAGACGATGGGCACGAGGCCGTGCGCGATCGCTGCCTTCGCCTTCGCGGCGACGAGCGCATCGCTCTCGCCGTGCAATGCGCGGCGTTCCGAGTGGCCGACGATCACGTGCGTGCAGCCGAGGTCGGCGAGCATCGCCGCAGAGACGTCGCCGGTGAACGCGCCCGACTCCTGGCACGCGCAGTCCTGCGCGCCCCAGCGGATCGCGCTGCCGCCGAGCGCCGTGGCGACGTCGGCGAGATACGGCGACGGCGGGCAGACGCAGACGCCTGCGTTGCCCATCGACGCTTCCTTCAGCGCGGCGAGGAGAGCCGCATTCGCGCTTCGGCTGCCGTTCATCTTCCAGTTGCCGACGACGAGCTTCGGCCGCGCAGCCATCGCGATCGACGATGCCGATGCCGTCACCACGCGAGCACCAGCTTGCCGATGTGCCGATTCGACTCCATGAGCTCGTGTGCACGCGCCGCCTGGTCGGCCGGGAACACCTGATGGATGACCGGCTTGACGCGGCCCGACAAGAGCCACGGCCAGACCGTCTTGCGCAGCGACATCGCGATCGCGGTCTTGAACGCGACGGGACGCGGACGCAGTGTCGAGCCCGTGATCGTGAGCCGGCGACGCAGCACGAGGCTGGCGTCGACGGTCGCGCTCGCGCCGCCCTGCACCGCGATGATGACGATACGGCCGTCCTCGGCCACGCACTTCACGTCGCGGCCGATGTAGTCGCCCGCGACCATGTCGAGCACGACGTTGGCGCCGGCGCCGTCGGTGAGGCGCAGCGTCTCGGAGACGAAATCCTGGGTGTTGTAGTCGATCGCGTGATCGGCGCCGAGGGCGCGGCAGGCTGCCGCCTTCTCGGCATTGCCGACCGTGACGATCACGGTCGCGCCCCACGCCTTTGCGAGCTGGATCGCGGTGACGCCGATGCCGCTGCTGCCGCCGTGGACGAGCAGCGTCTCGCCCGGCTGCAGGCGCGCCCGGTCGAAGACGTTCGACCAGACGGTGAAGAACGTCTCGGGCAGGCTCGCCGCCTCGATGTCGCTGAGGTTCACCGGGCTCGGCAGGCACTGGCCGATCGGTGCGACACACGCCTCGGCGTAGCCGCCTCCGGCGACGAGTGCGCAGACGCGGTCGCCGAGTGCGAAGCCGGCCGCCGACATCGCGGCAGCGTCACCGGCTTCGATCGTGCCCGCGACCTCGAGTCCCGGCAGATCCGATGCGCCCGCGGGCACCGGATAGAGGCCTTTGCGCTGCAGCACGTCGGGCCGGTTGACGCCAGACGCCGCGACGCGGATCAGCACCTCGCCGACGCCGAACGCCGGCGTCGGCCGCTCGGCCAGACGCAGCACGTCGGCCGGGCCGGGCGCCGTGATCTCGATCGCTCTCACTGCGAGGAGGACGAGCTCACTCGTGCACCACGTGTTCGCGCGGCGGCATGTCGCGATCAAGCAAGGCCTTCATCGACAGCTTGACGCGGCCCTCCTCGTCGGTCTCGAGGACCTTGACGCGAACGATCTGGCCTTCCGACAGGAAGTCGGTGACCTTCTCGACGCGCTGGTGCGCGATCTGGCTGATGTGAAGCAGGCCGTCCTTGCCGGGCATCAGGTTCACGAGCGCACCGAAGTCGAGGATCTTGGTGATCGGGCCTTCGTAGATCTTGCCCACTTCGACTTCCGCCGTGATCTGCTCGATCCGCTTCTTCGCGTGCTCGGCCTTGTCGGCGTCGGTCGAGGCGATCGTGATCGTGCCGTCTTCGCCGATGTCGATCGTGCAGCCGGTCTCTTCGGTCAGCGCACGGATCGTCGCGCCGCCCTTGCCGATCACGTCCCGGATCTTCTCCGGGTTGATCTTCATCGTGTAGAGACGCGGCGCGAACTGCGACACCTCGGTGTTCGCGGTGCCCATCGCCTCGGTCATCTTGCCGAGGATGTGCAGGCGCGCTTCCTTCGCCTGCGCGAGGGCGACCTGCATGATCTCCTTGGTGATGCCCTGGATCTTGATGTCCATCTGCAGGGCAGTGACCCCGGCCGTCGTGCCCGCGACCTTGAAGTCCATGTCGCCGAGGTGATCCTCGTCGCCGAGGATGTCGGTCAGCACGGCGAAGCGGTTGCCGTCCTTGATCAGGCCCATCGCAATGCCGGCGACGTGCGCCTTCAGCGGCACGCCGGCGTCCATCAGCGCGAGGCAGCCGCCGCACACCGAGGCCATCGACGACGAGCCGTTCGACTCGGTGATCTCCGAGACGACGCGCATCGAGTACGGGAACTCGGCGCGGTCGGGCAGCACGGCGACGAGCGCGCGCTTGGCAAGCCGGCCGTGGCCGATCTCGCGCCGCTTCGGGGAGCCCACGCGACCCGTTTCGCCGGTGGCGAAGGGAGGCATGTTGTAGTGGAGCATGAAGTACTCGCTGTACTCGCCGGCGAGCGCGTCGATGCGCTGCGAGTCGCGGTCGGTGCCGAGCGTGGCGATCACCAGCGCCTGGGTCTCGCCGCGCGTGAAGAGCGCCGAGCCGTGGGCGCGCGGCAGAAGGCCGTTGCGGATCTCGATCGGGCGCACGGTGCGCGTGTCGCGGCCGTCGATGCGCGGCTCGCCCGACAGGATCTGGCTGCGCACGATCCTGGCCTCGATGTCGAACAGGATGTTGTCAACCTTAACCTTGTCGACCGCCGCGCCGCCTTCGGCCAGCGCGGCCATCGTCGCCGTCGTCACGTCGCGCGTGGCGTGCGTGCGTGCCTGTTTCGAGCGGATCTGGTACGCGTCGCGCAGCTTTTGCTCAGCCAGCGCCTCGACCTTGGCGATGAAGGCTTCATCCTTGGCCGGAGTCTTCCAGTCCCACATCGGCTTGCCGGCTTCCTTCACCAGCTCGTTGATCGCGGCGATCGCGACGTTGCCCTGGTCGTGGCCGAAGACGACGCCGCCGAGCATGATCTCTTCGCTCAGCTGCTTGGCTTCCGACTCGACCATCAGCACCGCGGCCTGGGTGCCGGCGACGATGAGGTCAATCTGCGTCTCGGCCATCTGGGCCTTGGTCGGATTGAGGATGTACTGGCCGTCGATGTAGCCGACGCGGGCGGCGCCGATCGGGCCGTTGAACGGGATGCCCGACAGCGCCAGCGCGGCGCTCGCGCCGATCAGCGACGGAATGTCGGCGGCGATCTCGGGGTTGAGCGAGAGCACGTGGATCACGACCTGGACTTCGTTGTAGAAGCCTTCCGGGAAGAGCGGGCGCAGCGGCCGGTCGATCAGCCGCGAGGTCAGCGTCTCGAGCTCGCTCGGGCGGCCTTCGCGCTTGAAGAAGCTGCCGGGGATCTTGCCGGCGGCATAGGTCTTCTCGATGTAGTCGACGGTCAGCGGAAAGAAGTCCTGGCCGGGCTTCGCGTCCTTCCTGGCGACGACGGTGGCGAGGATGACGGTGTCGGCGATGTTGACGATGACCGCGCCGCCCGACTGGCGGGCGATCTCGCCAGTCTCGAGCGTGACGGTCTGCTGTCCCCATTGGAACGACTTGGTGACCTTGTTGAAGATGCTCATGTCTGGTTCTCCGTTTCGTGACGGGCGCCTTTCGGGCGGCGCCTACACCCCGGAACTCGCAAGCGTGGGCGTAATGCCATTCCAAGGGTGCTCGCGGACGACGCCGCGCGAACAACGGTGGAATGACACAGCGACGCCGTGAAGCCGCTCGTTCCCAAGTGCCCGCATGCCACCGGTCGAATCCAGTCGGCAGCGGGCGACGTTCTTGCGCCTACTTGCGCAGGCCGAGTTTCTGGATCAGCGCCGCGTAGCGCGTGACGTCGGTGTTCTTCAAATAGGCGAGCAGGCTCTTGCGCCGGTTCACCATCTTCAACAGGCCGCGACGACCGTGGTGATCCTTCAGGTGGGTCTTGAAGTGCGGCGTGAGCTCGTTGATCCGGTCGGTGAGCAAGGCGACTTGCACCTCGGTCGATCCGGTGTCGGCGGTCGAACGTGCGTTCGCCTTGACGATCTCGGCCTTGTGTTCTGCGGTGGCGGGCATCTCGTTTCCTCGTGTGAAACCGAGCGCCGACAACAAAGCGGGGCTGCGGTTTCGGGGCTGGACTTGCGATCGCCGGTGAAACCGACCGGCGTCGTGCAGGATTCACTGCGTGGGCAGCAAAGCCAGAAATTATAGCCCGACGGCCCGCAGAGTCCCCGGTCGACGCTGGTCAGGCAGCCACGAGCGGCCAGCGCGGGCGGACGTCGAATGCATATCCCGGGGTCGGCTCGGCCAGTCCGCGCTGCCACCGCATCGCCGCGGCGAGAGCGATCATGGCGCCGTTGTCGGTGCACAGCGCCAGCTCCGGGAAATGCACCTGGACGTCGCGGCGGGCGCACTCCCGGCGCAGGCGATCCCGCAACGCCGTGTTGGCGCCGACGCCGCCCGCCACCACGATCCGGCGCAGCCCGGTCGCGTCGAGCGCGGCCATCGACTTGCGAACGAGCACGTCGACGATCGCCTCCTGCGTCGAGGCGGCGAGATCGGCGCGCGCCTGCTCGCACGTCGAATCGAGCCGCGACGCGTGGATGCGCACGGCGGTCTTCAGCCCGGCGAACGAGAAGTCGAGGTTCGGGCGGTTGAGGAGAGGTCGCGGCAGCGAAAACGCGGACGGGTCGCCGAACTCCGCCAGCCGGGCCAGCGCCGGGCCACCCGGATAGCCGAGTCCGAGCAGCTGCGCCGTCTTGTCGAACGCCTCGCCGGCGGCGTCGTCGATGGTGTCGCCGAGCAGCTCGTATCGGCCGACGTCCGTCACCTTCAGCAGCTGCGTGTGGCCGCCGGAGACGAGCAATGCGAGGAAGGGGAACGACGGAGGGGCGGCCGACAGGAAGGGCGAGAGAAGATGCCCTTCCAGATGATGGACACCGACGGCCGGGCGGCCGAGAGCGGCGGCGAGCGAGCAGGCGACGCCTGAGCCGACAAGGAGCGCTCCGGCCAGACCGGGGCCGCGCGTGTAGGCGACGAGATCGATGTCCGATGTCGTCAGATTCGCATTCCGAAGTACTTCGGAGAGCAGGGGCAGGACACGCCGGACGTGGTCGCGCGACGCCAGTTCCGGAACGACACCGCCGTAGGTCGCGTGAAGGTCAACCTGACTGTGCAACGCATCTTCCACGAGTCGCGGGAGATCGTCCCCTTGGCAGACGACGAGCGCGACTCCAGTCTCATCGCAGGAAGTTTCAATGCCGAGGATATTCATCTTGGTCCCCGGTCGATGAAGCATTGGGGCGGGTTGCCCAACCATAGTAAAGGTTGCCTATTTCACTGGCGGGTCGCTACCGCGACAGTTGCCCTCCATGTGGGCGAGCCGACATGAGAATGCCATCCCGGGAGCACCGCCCGACGCGAAACCTCGCCCTGACCTGGCGGCCCGGCCCGGGCCGCTGACAGACGGTCAGGGCCACCCCGTCAGTGAAGGGCCCGCCTACGAGAACATCGCGATCCGAATCGTGGCCTTCACGGCCCTCTCGATGTTCATGGCGTTCAAACTGATCGCGCCCAGGGTCCGCGTAGTGTCACCGCAAGACGAGGTCGCGAAGTCGGGAGCAACGCCAGCAGAAGCGAGTTGCGTCAAATCAGTCCAAGTTGGATCGCCTTGAGCGTCGCCTGATGCTTGCCAACGCAGCCAAGCTTGTGCGTTGCACGATTGGCGTGAATGGCAGCCCTCCGCTCGCTGATGCTGAGGAGCATGCCCACTTCCCACGCGGTCTTGCCGGCCGAGGTCCAACGGAGCACCTCGAGTTCGCGCGCTATAGGCGACGAATAGCCAGTACGCGCCTGTTCTGGAGTCACGACCGCACGCGATTCGCCAACTTGAGCGTATGGGGTGAAAAGTACGAAGTCCGCGACCATCCGCCCTTGTTCCACAGGAACTTGCGGGAGGGCGCAATCGCGATCGACGCCAAGGAAGAAACGCCGACCTCCTGGCAGGTGCATCGCCATCGCGATTCCGTGTCGATAGAACCGCAAGCCGCCTGAGTCTCGTACTTCTGTGCCGCACCGCCTAGAACATAGGTAGATTGGCCCAAACGATCGGCACGCTGCAACACTTGCAGTGCTGCATCACGGGATCGCGTTGGCATTGGCCCCGATCAGCAAAAATGCTCAGGTATTTGCTTGGCGTGTTGTGAACGCTATCGAAGCTTGTAGTTCCGCCCGGCTGGTCGGCGCCGACGGTTGCGGACACAGTATCGAAGCCAAGGCCCCCCGCGAAGCGAACCACTTCGCGGTGAAACTCGTCTCGTGAACGCACCGCCAAAATTTCCATTGCACCGTCACAGAGAACGGCCGAATTTCATATCAACCCGCAATGAAGAGCTCTCATCGCCGCTTGGTGTTTGCTCACGCGTCCGAGCTTGTGGCTCGCCCTGTTCGCGTGAATCGCAGTAGTGCGCTCGCTGATCCCCAGGACCATGCCAACCTCCCACGCCGTCTTTTCGAAGGCCGTCCAACTTAGGACCTCGACTTCGCGCGGCGTCAGCATGACCTCATCTTGCTCACCTTGAGCGGCGTTCAGCATCGCTCGCGACGAAACTTCCTGGGCATACAGAGCGATCAAAACGAACCCGGCGACAACACGCGTCCTGCGAACGACATCCGCAGGCAAAGGTTGCTCACGGTCGACCCCCAGGAAAAAGTAACGTCCTCCAGGAAGATCCATTGCTTGTAGTGATGCATTCTGTTTGGAAATTAAGCGGCTGTTGGCGCGAATGACTTCTGCAAGACATCGCGTGCGCTCTTGGTCCAGATGAATGGCTTGGGTTTGACGTTGTGTGTGCGATGTATTCATCGATGGCTGCGACCAGCTGAGGCACGCCCGTGAATACGCCTCGGCGCAGGCGCTTCTCGGCCAGGTCGCGGAAGAACCGCTCGACCATGTTGAGCCACGATGCCGAGGTCGGCGTGTAGTGCATGTTGAAGCGCGAGTCCTGGGCCAGCCATTCCTGCGCGGCCGGGTGCTTGTGCGTGGCGTAGTCGTCGGCAATCAGATGCAGCGCCTTGTCCTTGGGCGTCTCGCGGTCGATCTTGCGCAAGAACTTCAACCACTCGGTGACTCGGTGTGGCGATGGCGCTGCTGGCATTGGGCGATGACTTGCCCGTCGAGCACGTTGAGCGCAGCGAACAAGGTGGTCGTGCCGGTGCGCTTGTAGTCATGCGTCATGGTGGCCGCGCGCCCCTTCTTCAGCGGCAGTCCAGGCTGAGTGCGGTTTGAGCGCTTGCACCTGGCTCTTCTCGTCGCAGCACAGCACCAGGGCGTGCTCGGGTGGCGACAGATACAAGCCGACGATGTCTTCGAGCTTGTCGACGAACTGCGGATCGCGAGAGACCTTGAAGTTGCGCTCGAGATGCGGCTTCAAGCCGTGTTTGCGCCAATGACGAGACACGCTCGCAGCGCTGACGCCGAGCTCGGCGGCCATCGTGCGGGTGCTCCAGTGCGTCGTCGCCTCGGCGTGCTCTGCGTGGTCAGCTCCACCAGGCGCGCCACATCGACCGTGCCTGGCGGTGCACCCCGCGGCAGGTCGCGCCCGATGCCGGCAAGTCTCAGCCTGGCGTAGCGCTCGCGTCAACGTCCAACTTGCACGCGGCCCACGTTCAACTGGGCTGCGATGTCGATGTTCTGCACACCTTGCGCGGCAAACAGCACTATGCGCGCCCTCAGAGCCAACCGCACGCTCGTCAGCCTGGAGCGAGCCAGTCTCGTCAACTCGCCACGCTCCCCCTCACTCAACACAATCTCGGTTGCAGTTCGCACTCGCCTTCTCCACGAGGGACCAGAAGAAGAGCAGCGCCAATGAGGAGCATGGAACCACCTTGAACCTTGGGCGATCGAACGCCTCGCGTGCAAGGGTCATGTGACCTTTTGGCGTCGCGTCGCGAAGCGCCAATGAAGAATCGTCTGACCTGCGAAGGGCGGCTTACCACCCCCCGACCGGGCCGGCCGCAACATCTGCCGAGCCCCAGCCGCCGACGGGGCCAAGGCCTCCCACGACGATGTCCAACTGCTGGTCGCTCAACTCCACCAGACCGGGTGGGAATACCGCGTTCGAAAATTTAGGCGAGACGTTTTCCGGCTGAGACTGAGACATTGCGCGCTCCTTGGACGATGGTCGCGCCCCTCGGCGCACCATTCAATTTGAGCAGCAGACAGTTCAGGTGGTAACTGTCAAGTCTTACAGTGGGCAGTTCGTCACGGACATGCCAAGTATGGAAGCCCGGCGTCGGAACCTCGGACCCCAGGCCGTCACCGGATGAGTCCCAGACGAAGCGCCTTCAGAACGGCTTGATGCTTGTTGACGCAGTCGAGCTTATGCGTCGCGTTATTCACATG
Source organism: Rhizobacter sp. (assembly GCA_043732605.1). Classification (GTDB taxonomy): domain Bacteria; phylum Pseudomonadota; class Gammaproteobacteria; order Burkholderiales; family Burkholderiaceae_C; genus Schlegelella_A. The sequence continues at coordinate 9,008 of JAYTHL010000050.1, forward strand.
AAGCACGGCCGTCCTTTCGCTGATGCCAAGAAGACTGCCGACCTCCCAAGCAGTCTTTCCCTCCATCGTCCAGCGCAGCGCTTCGAGTTCTCGAGGCGTCAGGGAGGGGGCGCTCGAGGAGACGAGCGCCGGGGTCAGTATCCTCATTGCCGCATCCTGAGCGTGGACAGCAAAGAGTTGGAGATCGGCGACGAGTCGCGTCAACTCGCTGGCATCGGGAGGGACTGGCTTGTCTCGATCCACCGCGAAGAAGAAATGCCGACCCTCGGGCATGTGAAGAGCCATCGCAATGCCGTTGCGGTATCCGAACTTTGCCTGGTATTCCCACATGTCACCAAGACCCTTGTCGGCATACGTGGACTGGTCCCAGATGATCGGCATGCTTTGGCGCTTGCAATGCTGCGCTACCGGGTCCCGCCGCCAGTTGTCGCGGTTCTGAAAGGCTTCCAGGTAAGCCCGTGGCGTGTTGTCGACGGTGATGAACTCGGCTTCGCCGAGCAAGTGGTCGATGACCACCGTCGCCGAGACCGTCTCGAAGCCGAGACGCTTCGTGAACGCAACGACCTGGGTCTGCAGCTCGTCGCGATTGCGCGCTGCCAGCACCGACGTGAACCCGCTTTCAAGCATCAGGTGAGTGCCTGGTTACTGCCATCGCGCGACGGCTTGGATTCTCTTGCATCACCCTGACAACTCTGACAGATGGCAAGGCCCCGCAGTCTCGCGACACTGGCAAGCCTCGAAGACCAACAAGGAATCCACCATCGACTCCAATATCTCGATGATCCCCGCCTGGATCGTCTGCGCGTGGCCCCCCCTATTGTGGCAGGCCAGCCGGGCGCCTCAGTTGCTCCTCACTCACCTCGGCACCCACGTGTTGAACAACGGCGACAACGACTTCCCCTGCACCGGCCAGACCCTCTGGGGCGACGAACGGGAATCGCGGGCCGCAGGCGTCGCCTGGGATTGGGTCGAGTTGCAACAAGGCGTCGTCGCGATGGCCGATCCGCTCGGTCTCGTCACGAACCTGAAGCTGCTCGACGACGAAGGCGAGGCGCTGACGAACTTCGAGGTGGCCGTGCGGCTGCACCAGCTCGTCCATGCCCTGCCCTGGCAGAACGAGGTGCAGCGCGCATTGCATCAGGCGACGGTCTAGAGGTCATCGACTCGCGCGAGGCGCAAGCCGGGAAGGCCCGAGCCGCTCGGGGGGTCGGGTGTGACAACCGTTGCAAATATCACGAAGCCCTTGCAATCAAACCTTTCCGCTGCAACGCAGCACAGTTAGGCTCGGGTCCCGATGCCGCATCGCAGCTTGCGATCGCCTCCCACCCCGATGAAAGAGTACCGACTCCTCGCTTGGCCCGAATTGACGGCCGACTACCAGCGGACCGCCCACCGGCGCGCGCTGAGCGAGATGTCGCAACGCTACGTGAGCCTGGCCAAGCTGGTCGAGATCAGCGGCCTGAAGAAGGGCGAAGCCCGCGCCCTGATCGACATGCTGGACGGCCGGGCCGTCCTTGCCGAGCGCGACACCACGGCGCCCGACTCGTTCTTCGACTCGATCAGCCCCCTCGGATGGCTGCGTCGGGCGATGAACGCGAACCACGAGCCTCGCTAGCGACCGACTCGCGGCCCCGCCGCCCGACGCGTCGGGCGGTCAGTGCTTTTCCTTGGCGTGGTTGATCGAGTACTTCGGGATCTCGACCGTCACGTCCAGACGCGCCACGATCGCCTGACACGACAGGCGCGACGTCGGCTCCAGTCCCCAGGCCCGATCGAGCAGGTCTTCCTCGCTCTCGTCTGGCTCTCCCAGCGATGCGAAACCTTCCCGGACCACCACGTGGCAGGTGGTGCAGGCGCAGCTCATCTCGCAGGCATGCTCGATGGCGACGCCGTTCTCCAGCATCGCCTCGCAGATCGACACGCCGGGCGAGACGTCGATCTCGCGACCCTCGGGGCAATATTCCGGGTGGGGCAGGATCCTGATCACCGGCACGGTCAGATCTCCTCGATCCGGCGCCCGGCGAGCGCACGGCGGATGCCGCGGTTCATGCGCTCGGCAGCGAAGGCTTCGGTCGCGTCCGACAACACCTTGAGCGCAAGGTCGATCACGCCACGGTCGTCTCCGGCCCGTGCCTGGCGAAGTTGATCGGAGGCGACCGCGATCGCGTCCCGCTCCTCCGCCGGGAGGAGATCGCCGTCGACGGCGAGCGCCGACGCGATCGCGGCCAGCAGCCGATCGGCGTCGACCTGCGCCTCGCGCAGGGCGCGCACTGCCATGTCTTCCTCGGCGTGACCGAAGCTGTCGCCCAGCATCCGCGCCACCTCGTCGTCGCTCAGCCCGTAGCTCGGCTTGACGATGACGGACGCTTCCACACCCGCCGTCTCTTCGCGCGCCGCGACGCTCAGCAGGCCGTCGGCATCGACGGTGAAGGTGACCCGGATGCGCGCCGCGCCGGCCACCAGCGGCGGCAGGCCGCGCAGCTCGAAGCGGGCCAGCGAGCGGCAATCGGCAACGAGCTCCCGCTCGCCCTGCACGACGTGGATCGCCATCGCCGTCTGGCCGTCCTGGAAGGTCGTGAAGTCCTGGGCCCGCGCCGTCGGGATCGGACTGTTGCGGTCGATGATCCGCTCCACGAGTCCGCCCATGGTCTCGAGCCCGAGCGACAGCGGGATCACGTCCAGGAGGAGCAGTCCGTCGGCGCCCTGGTGCCCCGCGAGCGCCTCGGCCTGCAGCGCAGCGCCGAGCGCGACGACCTGGTCGGGATCGAGGTTGACGAGCGGCTCGCCCCCGAAGAAGTCGTGCACCGCGCGCCGCACGAGCGGCATGCGCGTCGCGCCACCGACGAGCACGATGCCGTCGATCTCCGGCTTGCCGACCTTGGCGTCGCGAACCACCTTCCGCGTGACCGAGATCGTGCGATCGACCAACGGCCTTGCGATGTCGTCCAGATCAGAGCGATCGACGGCGAGCGACAACGGCACGCCGGCGACGACGCAGGCGAACGTCGACTGCTGCGCCGCCGAGAGCGCCTCCTTCGTCGCACGCGCCGCGACTGCGGCGGCACGCCGATCGCCGGCACTCGACGCCTCGACGCCCAGTCGCGACAACGCCCATTGCGCAAGCGCTGCGTCGATGTCGTCGCCGCCCAGCGCCGAGTCGCCGCCGGTAGCGACGACCTCGAAGACGCCCTTCGTCATGCGCAGGATCGACAGGTCGAAGGTGCCGCCGCCGAGGTCGTAGACGGCATAGAGGCCCTCACTCGCGTTGTCGAGCCCGTAGGCGATGGCCGCCGCGGTCGGTTCGCTGATCAGGCGGAGCACGTGGATGCCGGCGAGCTCGGCGGCATCCTTGGTCGCCTGGCGCTGCGCGTCGTCGAAGTACGCCGGCACCGTGATGACGGCGCCGAAGAGCTCGGCGTCGAACGTGTCTTCGGCGCGCTGGCGCAGGGTCGCGAGGATCTCGGCCGAGACCTCGACCGGCGACTTCACGCCGGCCACCGTCCTCATGCGGACCATGCCGCCGGCTCCATCGACGAAGTCATACGCCGACCTGGCGCCGGCCGCGACGTCGCCCAGTCCGCGTCCCATGATCCGCTTCACCGACACGATTGTGTTGTGCGGATCGCTCACCGAGCCGTCGAGTGCCGTGCTGCCGATCCGCGTCGTGCCGTCCGCGAGGTAGCGCACGGCCGACGGCAGCAGGACCTGTCCGTCACGATCGGGCAGGCACTCGGCGACGCCACTGCGGACGGCGGCGACGAGCGAGTGCGTGGTGCCGAGGTCGATGCCGACCGTGTGGCGCCGCGTGTGCGGATCGGGCGACGCGCCCGGCTCGGAGATCTGGAGCAGCGCCATGTCAGCGCTCGAAGGCCGCGAGGCGGTCGCCGACGTCGCCGGCGAATCGCTCGACGAACATCAGTGCCCTCACCTGCCGCACGGCCTCGTCGATCTCGCCCGGTCCGTCGAGCGACTGCGCGAGGCGCTCGTGCGCAGTCTGGCGCTCACGCGCGACGTCCTGTTCGATGGCCTCGAGGTCGCTCTGCGACGTCGCGTCGTCGAGCGCTTCGCGCCAGGTCATCTGACGATCGAGGAAGTCGACGGGCATCGCCGTGTTGTCTTCGGCGCCGATCGGCGCACCGGCGAGCTTGCACAGGTAGGCGGCGCGCTTGAGCGGATCCTTGAGCCGTTCGTAGGCCTCGTTCACGCGCACGGCCGACTGCATCGCCGCGCGTCGTGCGGTGGCGTCTGCGCCGGCGAAACGATCGGGATGCACCTCTGCCTGCAGGGCGCGACGGCGGGCATCGAGATCGGCCCGGTCGAGCGCGAAGCGGCGCGGCAGGCCGAACAGCGCGAAATCGTCGATGGCGAGGTTCATGAAAGACAAAGAGAAGGCCCGCAGCGCGGGCCTGTCAGATACCGGCGACGCGGTCCGCTAAACCCGAAACGACTCTCCGCAGCCGCAGCGATCTTTCTCGCGCGGGTTGTGGAACTTGAAGCCTTCGTTCAGGCCTTCGCGCACGAAGTCGAGCTCGGTGCCGTCGATATACGGCAGGCTTTTCGGATCGACGATGACCTTGACGCCGTGGTCCTCGAAGATGTGATCCCCGGCCGCGAAGTCGTCGGCGTACTCGAGCTTGTAGGCCAAGCCCGAGCATCCCGTCGTCTTCACGCCGAGGCGAACGCCGACGCCCTTGCCGCGCTTGCCGAGGTAGCGCGAGACGTGGCGCGCGGCCGCTTCGGTAAGAGTGACGGACATGCTCAGCTCGTCGCTTCCGCCGTGACGGGAGCAGCGGCCGCAGCCGGATGCTTGGCGCGATAGTCGTTGACCGCTGCCTTGATCGCGTCCTCGGCCAGGATCGAGCAGTGGATCTTCACCGGCGGCAAGGCCAACTCGGTCGCGATGTGCGTGTTCTTGATCGTCAGCGCCTCGTCGAGCGACTTGCCCTTGACCCATTCGGTGACGAGCGAGCTCGACGCGATCGCCGAGCCGCAACCGTAGGTCTTGAACTTGGCGTCCTCGATCAGACCGGTCTCGCCGTTGACCCGGATCTGCAGCTTCATGACGTCGCCGCACGCGGGCGCGCCAACCATGCCGGTGCCGACCGCGTCGTCGCCCTTGTCGAAGGAGCCGACGTTGCGCGGATTCTCGTAGTGCTCGACGACCTTCTCGCTGTATGCCATTTCGTTCTCCGGGGTCCGGACGGCGTCAGTGCGCCGCCCACTGAATGGTGCTGATGTCGATGCCTTCCTGGAACATGTCCCAGAGCGGCGAGAGCTCGCGCAGCCTGGCGACGCGCTCCTTCAGGGTCGACACCACGTAGTCGATCTCTTCTTCGGTCGTGAACCGGCCGATCGTCATGCGCAGGCTCGAGTGCGCCAGCTCGTCGCTGCGGCCGAGCGCGCGCAGCACGTAGCTGGGCTCGAGGCTCGCCGACGTGCAGGCCGAGCCCGACGACACGGCGATGCCCTTGACGCCCATGATCAGCGACTCGCCCTCGACGTAGTTGAAAGACATGTTGAGGTTGTGCGGCACGCGCTGCGTCGGGTGGCCGTTCAGGAAGGTCTGCTCGATGCCCGACAGGCCGTCGACCAGCTTCTTCTGGAGCATGCGGATCCGCTCGATTTCGGTGCCCATCTCCAGGCGCGCCAGTCGGAAGGCCTCGGCCATGCCGATGATCTGGTGCGTCGGCAGCGTGCCCGAGCGCATGCCGCGCTCATGGCCGCCACCGTGCATCTGCGCCTCGATCCGCACGCGGGGCTTGCGCCGCACGTAGAGCGCGCCGATGCCCTTGGGGCCGTAGGTCTTATGCGATGCCAGGCTCATCAGGTCGACCGGCAGCGTGCGCAGATCGATCGTGACCTTGCCGGTCGCTTGCGCTGCATCGACGTGGAAGATGATGCCGCGCTCGCGGCACATCGCGCCGATCGTGGCGATGTCCTGGATGACGCCGATCTCGTTGTTGACGAACATCACCGAGACCAGGATCGTGTCCTTGCGCAGGACCGATTGCAGCTTGTCGAGATCGATCAGGCCGTCTTCCTGGACGTCGAGATAGGTCACCTCGAAGCCCTGGCGCTCGAGCTCGCGCATCGTGTCGAGCACCGCCTTGTGCTCGGTCTTCACCGTCACGAGGTGCTTGCCGCGCGTCTTGTAGAACTGCGCCGCGCCCTTGATCGCCAGGTTGTTGGACTCCGTCGCGCCCGACGTCCACACGATCTCGCGCGGATCGGCGCCGATCAGCTCGGCGACATCGCCGCGCGCCTTCTCGACCGCCGCTTCCGCCTCCCAGCCCCACGCATGGCTGCGCGACGCCGGATTGCCGAAGTGCTCGCGCAGCCACGGGATCATCGCGTCGACGACGCGCTGGTCCACCGGCGTGGTCGAGCCGTAGTCCATGTAGATCGGGAAGTGCGGGGTCATGTTCATGTAGGGTGCCATTTACTTGGCGAAGGCGGCTCCGAGCGCGAACACCGAGTTCGGCGCCGTGATCTTGATCGGCTTGACGACCGGCTGCGTCGAGATCGCGCGCTTGACCGGGTGCTCCTCGATCGAGACGCCCTTGGCGATCTGCTCGTCGACCAGCTTCTTCAGCGACACGGAGTCGAGGAACTCAATCATCTTGGAGTTGAGGCTGGCCCACAGGTCGTGCGTCATGCAGCGGCCGGCGTCGTCGCCCATGCAGTTCTCCTTGCCGGCGCAGCCGGTGGAATCGATCGGCTCGTCGACGGCGACGATGATGTCGGCGACGGTGATCTCCTCGGACTTGCGGCCGAGCGAATAGCCGCCGCCCGGGCCGCGCGTGCTCTCGACGAGCTCATGGCGGCGGAGCTTGCCGAACAGCTGCTCCAGATACGACAGTGAGATCTGCTGCCGGCTGCTGATGGCGGCGAGCGCCACCGGCCCCGAATGCTCGCGCAAGGCGAGATCGATCATGGCGGTGACGGCGAAACGGCCTTTGGTGGTCAAACGCATGCGAAACTCCTCAAACCGGTGACGGAACGCTGTTGTCAGCGACGTACCGACGAACTGGCGATCACCAGGCCATCGACTCGTCTTCCCTTATCCCGAGTGATTCACTCAAGTATATCGGAAGCCGAGTAATTCGGTCGAGATTGCGGCGATTAGTTCCGCTTCAAGAGCGCGAGGTCGCGCCGGGCGCCAGCGGCGAGGGCGAGCCCGGCGGCAGGACGACGACGTTGTCCGGCACCGCGGCACCGAAGGCCTGCTCGCGAAGCACCGCGAGCTGGTCTCGCACCCGGGCCGCCTTCTCGAACTCGAGGTTCCTGGCGTGCTCCAGCATCTGGCGCTCGAGCAGCTTGATCCGCTTGCCGAGGTCTTTCTCGCTCAGCGCCTCCGCCGCGACCGAGTCGCGCGCCGCCTTCAGATCGTCCTTGGCGCTTTTGTCGCTATAGACGCCGTCGATCATTTCCTTGATCCGCTTGACGATGCTGACCGGCGTGATGCCCTCGGCCAGGTTGTGCGCCGTCTGCCGGGCGCGCCTGCGATTGGTCTCGTCGATCGCCAGCTTCATCGAGTCGGTCACATGGTCGGCATAGAGGATCGCCTTGCCGTTCAGGTTGCGGGCGGCCCGCCCGATCGTCTGGATGAGGCTGCGCTCCGAACGCAAAAACCCTTCCTTGTCGGCGTCGAGGATCGCGACCAGCGACACCTCGGGAATATCGAGGCCTTCGCGCAGCAGGTTGATGCCGACAAGCACGTCGAAGGTGCCCAGACGCAGGTCGCGCAGGATCTCGACCCGCTCGACCGTCTCGATGTCGCTGTGCAGGTAGCGCACCTTGACGCCGTTGTCGGCGAGGTAGTCGGTGAGCTGCTCGGCCATGCGCTTGGTGAGCGTCGTGATCAGCACCCGCTCGTTGATCTCGACACGCTCGCGAATCTCCTGCAGCACGTCGTCGACCTGGCGTGTCGCCGGCCGGACCTCGACAATCGGATCGATCAGTCCCGTCGGCCGGACGAGCTGCTCGACGACCTGGCCGGCATGCTCCTTCTCGTAGGTCGCGGGCGTGGCCGAGACGAACACGACCTGGCGCATCTTGGCCTCGAACTCCTCGAACTTGAGCGGCCGGTTGTCGAGTGCCGACGGCAGGCGAAAGCCGTAGTCGACGAGCGTCGTCTTGCGGGCGCGGTCGCCGTTGTACATGCCGCCGAGCTGGCCGATCATGACGTGGCTCTCGTCGAGGAACATCAGCGCGTCCTTCGGCAGGTAGTCCACCATCGTCGCCGGCGGCGAGCCGGGCGGCGCGCCCGAGAGGTGGCGCGTGTAGTTCTCGATCCCCTTGCAGTGACCGATCTCCTGGAGCATCTCGAGGTCGAAGCGCGTGCGCTGCTCGAGCCGCTGCGCCTCGACGAGCTTGCCGCCCTTGACCAGCTCGTCGAGCCGCTCGCGCAGCTCGTCCTTGATCGTCGTGATCGCCGCGACGACCCGTCCGCGCGGCGTCGCATAGTGGCTCGCCGGATAGATCACGAAGCGCGGAATCTTCTGGCGAATGCGGCCGGTGAGCGGATCGAACAAGGTCAGCGACTCGAGCTCGTCGTCGAACAGCTCGAGCCGGATCGCGAGCTCGCTGTGCTCGGCCGGGAAGACGTCGATCGTGTCGCCGCGGACGCGAAACGTGCCGCGCGAGAAGTCGCTCTCATTCCTCGTGTACTGCATCCGGATCAGGTGGGCGATCGCGTCGCGCTGGCCGAGCTTGTCGCCGGTGCGCATGATCATCCGCATCTCGGTGTAGTCCTCGGGCGCGCCGATGCCGTAAATCGCGCTCACAGAGGCGACGATGATCACGTCGCGACGCTCGAGCACGCTCTTGGTCGCCGAGAGGCGCATCTGCTCGATGTGCTCGTTGATCGCGCTGTCCTTCTCGATGAACAGATCACGCTGCGGCACGTAGGCCTCGGGCTGGTAGTAGTCGTAGTAGCTGACGAAGTACTCGACCGCGTTCTTTGGAAAGAACTCGCGGAACTCGCTGTAAAGCTGCGCCGCCAGCGTCTTGTTCGGTGCGAAGACGATCGCCGGCCGGCCGATCTGGGCGATCACGTTGGCCATCGTGAAGGTCTTGCCGGAGCCGGTGACGCCGAGCAGCGTCTGGAACGCCAGGCCGTCGTGAATGCCTTCCACCAGTCCTGCGATCGCCGTCGGCTGGTCGCCCGCGGGCTGGTACGGGCAGAACAGCTGGAACGGCGAGCCCGGGTACGTGATGAATTCACCTTCCGGTTCGACGGGCGGCGATTCCAGGCGGGTGGCAACGGACGTCAGGGTCATGGCAGATAAGATCGCAGGTTGGCTGGCGGGCTCGGCGCGAAACCGATCAGAGTACCGCAAACGCGCCGGCCGAAGCGAACCGCGCCACGGGCGCGGCGAGACGCACAGATGGCGGCCGCGGCGTCGATTCCAAGGCCGCCGACACCTGAAGGACCGATTCATGTCTTCGCTTTTCGACGCCGTCGAGATGGCCCCCCGCGACCCGATCCTGGGCTTGAACGAGCAATACCTGACCGATCCCAACCCGGCCAAGGTCAACCTCGGCGTCGGCGTCTACTTCGACGAGAACGGAAAGCTGCCGCTGCTGAAGTGCATCCGCGCCGCCGAGGAAATGATGATGGCGACGCCGTCGCCGCGCGGCTACCTGCCGATCGACGGCATCGCCGCCTACGACGCGGCGACGCAGGCGCTCGTCTTCGGCGCCGATTCCCCGGCGCGAAAAGAAGGCCGGATCGCGACGGTCCAGGCTGTCGGTGGCACCGGCGCGCTCAAGGTCGGCGCCGACCTGCTCAAGCGCATGACGCCGAATGCCCGCGTGCTGATCAGCGAGCCGAGCTGGGAGAACCACCGCGCGCTGTTCGAAGCTGCCGGCTTCGAGGTCGGCACCTACGGCTACTACGACGCGGCGCGCCAGGGCGTCGACTTCGCGGCGATGCGCGGATCGCTCGCGGCCGCCGCGCCCGGAACGATCGTCGTCCTGCACGCGTGCTGCCACAACCCGACCGGCTGCGATCTCACGCCGGCGCAGTGGACCGAAGTGGTCGAGCTGCTGCGCGCCGGCTCGCTCGTGCCCTTTCTCGACATGGCCTACCAGGGCTTCGGCGAAGGCATCGCCGAGGACGGACGCGCGGTCCAGCTCTGCCTCGACGCCGGCCTCGACTTCTTCGTCGCCACCAGCTACTCGAAGAGCTTCTCGCTCTATGGCGAGCGCGTCGGCGCGCTGTCGGTGGCGTGCTCGACCAAGGACGTCGCGACACGCGTCCTGAGCCAGCTCAAGCGCGTCATCCGCACCAACTACTCGAACCCGCCGACGCACGGCGCCGCGGCCATTGTCAAGGTGCTGACGACGCCGGCCCTGCGTGCGATGTGGGAAGAAGAGCTCGCCGGCATGCGCGAGCGGATCAAGCGAATGCGTCTCGAGCTGCAGAAG